>CALMEC010000373.1 GCA_937862675.1 uncultured Actinomycetes bacterium | reverse complement strand
GAGTTCAGACGTGTGCTCTTCCGATCTCTCCTGGACGATCCGATCATGGGGGATCGCGTGGGGGCGGACGCGCGTCGTGCCGCCGAAGAGATCTTCTCCTGGCCCGGCTGCCTGGCCGCCTTCGGCGACCGGCTGACATCCGTGATCGACGCGGCGCGTGCACATGGGTGACACCGGTCGGGTGCTCACCGCCGGGTCGGCGGGGCCGGAGGCCCGTCGGGGCGCCGGCCCCACGGGGAACGAACGACGGTGGGCACGGCGACTTGACGCCCGGCGGTGGAGCAATCTCCAGCGTTGGATCGTCACCTGCGTCGCCGGGTACGTCGTGCTGGTCCTGGCCGGTGTGACGACCTCGTCGCTGGGTGCGCCGTCCCTCCGGCAGGATCCGTCAAACCCCCAAGGCGTGGGTCTTGGCGCTCCACAGCTTCTCCGAGGCGACGAGTACTTCACCGATACACCGCTCGTGCTGGGTCAGATCGCGGCGGGTGGATCATTCGAGACCAACCCGCTCACGGAGTCCCCGAACTTCATCGAACAGCTCCCCTCCGGCGTCTTCTCGTCCGTGACGTTCATCGACGCGACTCTGTTCCGGTTCACCCCGGTCGTCCCCGACAGCATGTTGTTCGCCGCTCGGTGGTGGCTGGCGTCGCTTCTCCTGTTCGTCTTCGCCCCTCTGTGGTTCCGGGAGATCACCGGTCGCGCACGGTTCGGGGCGCTCTGTGCGGCACTCGTTTTCTTCGCACCGTCGACCCAGTGGTGGTCGTATCGCCCCGTGACCATCCTGGGCTTCGTCTTCGCGGGCTGCTATCTGGCCTTCCCGATCGCCCGGGCGGTCTCCCGTCGACGGTGGCCGCCCGCCATCGGGCTCGCGCTGCTCGCCGGAATCTGTCTCGCCCGGTATCCGACCAACTATCAGCCCTTCGCCATCGTCCTAGGGCTCCCGGTGATCACCGTCACGACGGTCGTACTGGTGCGCCGCCATTCGCTCGACCGGTTCGCACGCGGCCTCACCGTCGCCCTCGTGGCCGGTGCGGGGACACTCCTCCTGGTCGGGGTGGTGGCCGAGAATTGGGCGTCCATCCAGGCGACAGTCAACACGGTCTATCCCGGCGAGCGGAGATCGGGGGGTACCGCGGAGCCGGCGTGGGCGTTCTTCTCGGCGCCGGCGTACGGAACACTCCGGACGGCCGATCCGATCGTCGGTTCTAACGCAAGTGAGATGTCCTCCGGTTTCACCGTCATGGTGGTCTGGGCCGTGATCCTGCTCATCGCGCTGCCGACACTCCGTCGGAGCATCGACCGATGGGCCGTCGGCATCGCCTTCATATTCTGTGCGCTCTGGCTCAGCTGGATCTCCATCGACTGGGGTGCCTTCGGGACGCGCATCCCCGTGATGAACCTCGTACCCCCGCAACGGGCGATGGGGATGATCGGCATCGTCTGCTCCATCGCGGCCTGTCTCGTTCTGTCGTGGCTGCGGCCAACCGCGCGATTGCGCATCGTCGCCGCGGCCGCCGCCCTGGTCTGCGCCGTTCTGACGGTCTGGGGTGGATCATCCCTCCGCGGCGCGCACTACCCGACGCTGCGGTGGCGATGGATCGTGCTCACCGCGCTCGTCGTCGGACTGTGCGTCTGGGCGGTGACCCGCTTCCCAAACCGCACGTGGCCGATGATCCTGGCCGGTCTGGCTCTCGTACTCGTCACGGGACGTGTCAATCCGGTCATCGCCGGGCTGGGCGACCTACGCACGAGCCCGACGGCGAAGGCCATGCTGATCCACGGAGACCAGGCGCGGGCGCAGGGCATCGTCTGGGCCTCCGACACCGTCGGCTTCGACTCCCTCATGATGGCGACAGCGGTGCCCGCGTTGTCGGGGCGTCAGCAGTCCGGACCGGACGACGGAGAATGGCGCAGGTTCGATCCGTCCGGATCCGCCGAGGGCGTCTGGAATCGCGCCGGGACGTTCATCCACTTCGAATGGGTGGAGTCCGCCGACGTCGCGCTTCGCAACGACAGTCCGGACTCGATCACGGTCAGTGGATCGCCCTGCGAACTCCACCGGCGGGCGGCCCGCCCGAACCCCCCCGGGGGGGCACCGACCCCCCCCCCCCCCCCCTCGACGACTCCTGTCTGACCCCTCTCGGCCGGCTCACGTGGGCGGGTGCCCCGCTCTGGACATATGCGGTGGGGGACCGGTGAGACGACGATGAGCGCTCCGAACGACATCGCATCGCCCCGACGGGGAGGTGCCCGCACGCGTGATCTGGGCGGCATGCCGATCGTGCTGACCGGATTGATCCTCTGGAACCTCGGGAACTACGTCTTCTTCGTCATCGCCGGACGGACCGTCGGACCGGCGCAGTACGCCACGGTCGCCGCCCTGCTGTCGACCACCATGCTCATCCAGATCCCATCCGGAGCCATCCAGGTCGGCATCTCGAGGCAGGTTGCGGCGCTGACGACCAAGCCCGACGCCATCGCGGCACTGCTCCGCTTCGCGATGCTCCGGTGCCTCATCTGGGGGGTGGTCGTCGGTGCGGCCACAGTCGCCATCACGATGCTGATCGCGCCCTCGCTCGGGACGGTCAACGCCCTGTGGACGGGGGCGACAACGGCTCCGATGCCGCTGTACTCTTTCGCGTCCGGCGTGCTGCAGGGCCAACAGCGCTTCCGGCGTTTCGCACTGAGCGTCTCGATGCTCGGACTCCCGAGACCGGTCTTCTTGCTCCTCTGCTTCCTCGTGATGCACGAGATCACGAGCGCCATCGCCGCGAGTGCCCTGACGATCGTCGCCGCCTGCGTGACCACCGTGATGCTCGCCTGGCCGGCGGGGGTCGAGCGGGTTCCCCCGCCGCTGTCGCTCTGGCGGGGATTCCTCCGCACGATCGCGCCGTTGGCCGTCGGTCTCGCGGGCTTCGGCGCCCTCGTCAACGTGGATGTGATCGTTGCGCGCGCATCGCTTCCCGAACGGATCGCGGGACTCTTCGGCGCGATCGCCGTCCTGGGAAAGGCGACCGTCATCTTCCCTCAGGCGGTCGCCTGGATCCTCCTCCCGCGTGTGAGCGTGCGCCACGCGCGGGGGCAGCGGACCGGGTCGTTGCTCGTCCTGGGAGTCGCCGTCTGCGCCGTGCTGGTGCTGGTCGCCGCCGGTGTCGCATGGCTGTTCGACGATCAGATCGTCCGCCTCGTCTTCGGAAGCGAGTTCGTCGACGGGGCCCGATACCTGCCTCCGCTCATCCTCACGACCGGCCTGATCGGCATCCTCCTGCTCCTGATGAACCATCAGCTCGGAAGGGGCGACGATCGGTTCGCAGTGGTCATGGCCGGCCTGGCGGTGCTCCAGGGGCTTCTGCTCGCGGTCGTGCACGACACGGTCGAACATCTGCTCCTGATCGAGTTCGTCGTCGGTGCCCTCGGCCTCGTCATCCACGAGGCCATCCACACCGACCCCGATGCAGGACTGTGTCGTAGTATTCACGCGATGCTGACTGCCGACAAGGGTCGACATTCCGCATGAGCGACGTCAGCATCCGCTCAGAGTCCGGATCCGGCCGTGCACTCCGCGTGCTCATCATCGTTCCCGCCTACAACGAGGAGGGATCGGTCGGTGATGTGGTGCGTGAGATCCGGGAACACCTCCCGGACACTGTGCCGGTCGTCATCGACGACGGGTCGTCCGACGGAACCGCCGTTGAGGCGGCGGAGTCCGGCGCGCGCGTCGTCCGGCTGCCCTTCAACACCGGCATCGGCACCACGGTGCAGACCGGATTCAAGCTCGCGGACCGCGAGGGATTCGACGTCGCCGTCCAGGTCGACGGAGACGGCCAGCATCCACCGTTGGAAGTGACACGGTTGCTCGAGATCCTGCGCACGACGGACGCCAACTACGTCATCGGATCGCGCTTCGCGGAGGAGACCGGGTACCGGGCCCCCATCGGACGACGCGGAGGCATCACCGTCTTCGCCCGGCTCGTGTCCCTTCTGACCGGACAGCAGCTGACCGACACCACCTCCGGGCTCCGTGCTGCGGATCGGGCGACCATCCGCCTCTTCGCGGAGCACTACCCGCACGACTATCCGGAGGTCGAGGCGCTGGTACTCGCCAAGCGTGCCGGACTGACCATCCGGGAGGTGCCGGTCGAGATGCGTCACCGCGAAGCAGGCCGCTCGTCGATCACCCCACTGAAGTCAGCCTACTACATGATCAAGGTCACCCTAGCCGTCCTCGTCCAGTTCCTCGGCCGCAATCCGACACCCAAGCAATGAACCGTCTCGTCCTCATCGGCATCATCGTCGCAGCACTCGTCCTCGTCGCGGTCCTCTGGCTGATCCGCAGCCGCCGCCTCCAGGAGCGGCACGCGCTCTTCTGGATCATCGGTGCCATTGTGATCGCGGTCCTCGGAATATCCGAACCGGCTCTCAACGCTGTCTCCGACGCCCTTGGCATCGCGTACCCACCGTCGGCGCTCTTCCTCATCGTCGTCGCCTTCCTGGGCCTCGCACTCCTAGACGCCGTGATCACGATCTCCAAACAAACGGACCGGATCCGTTCGCTGGCCCAGGACGTGGCTCTCCTCTCGGAGCAGGTGCACGCGCAGTCGGATGCCGATCCGCACACCACGGTCCGTGATCCCTCATCCAAGCCCCCGGAGCGGTGAACTTGGCTGGAACACGCCCTCAGAATCGCGGCGAGCGACCATACTATGATGCGCAGAACGGCAACAGCACCCATAGCAAGTAACGTACGAGCCCATCGAAGTGAGCGAGAAACAGTGAATGCTTGACGTTCTTGGTGCTCGTCCAGACCGGGCCCCAGGACACGCCTTGAGGATCGACTGCTCCTCCACCCTCTGTGTTCATCATCTTTGTGTCATGAATGCACGGACAGCGGATCGCTCGCAACCACTAATGACAAACCACACGGTAGGGCTGTTTCATAACACATAGCACAAGTGATATCGGAGATCCCATCAGACAACCATCGGCTCGGCGTTGGCTGATAGCGTCGGTAGCCGCCCTCGGAGTTGCATTCGGCCTATTGGCTCTTAGACTGACCGACGTCCTCAACGGTTGGCCAGGACTGGTGCTCTTCGTCCTTACACTGCTGTGCGTGCCGACGGCTGCGGGCCTATCGCGTCGCATCCTCCTTACCGGCACGATCGTCCTGGGATGGGGACCGTTGCTCTGGTGGCGTCCATTGGGCGGCTCGTCTGTCGGACGGATCACCGGACTATGGATTCTCATTGTCGTTGCGCTCGTTCTTTGGCTTCTCGCATCCCCGTCCCCGAAGAGCCGCCTTCGGCGCATCGTCCCCACCGTCGCGCCGGTTGACGCGGCGCCAATCGGGGCGGTCGTCGTCGGCACATATGTCTGGAGCACGTTTCTCACCCAAGATTCATGGAAGGGAGCCTTCGCGAATCTGGGTCGTGCTTGGGACTTCGTGTCGCACTTCAACATGACCCACATGATCCGCATCCATGGCGCCACGATAAACCATCTCGGATCAGCGCCGAGCGGGCAGACATGGACGTCTCGTGAATATCCGCAGGGATACCACAGCACAGCGGCCTCCGTCATGGAGCTCCTCCGAGGACCCCGAGTCGAATCGACGGCGCGGGAATTGATCACCTTCAATCAAGCGGTCGGTATCGTGGCCATAGGCTCTGCCGTCCTCGGCGTCGCGGCTATCAGTGCTCTGCCCTCTATCCGACGTGGGGGAGCGATCACCTGGGCGCTTCCGATCTATACCGCCGCCATGCTGATCCTCGGGCCGGGGGCGATCCTCGTCGCGAATGGTTATCCAAACTTTTTGCTCGCGGTTTCGCTGGCTACGGCGACGATCACCATCGCGATCCTGACGAAGCGGCTGGCAGATCCCATTGTGCTCTCCGCACTCATGGGAGGCATCGTAGGAGTCGCGACAACCTGGTTCCTGCTCCTCATCCTCGCCCTCCCGTCGCTGCTCTTGGTCCTCATACCCTGGCGACGAATTCGAGTCGTGTGGTCACGAGGCGCCATCGCGACGTTCATCCTTGTCGGTTTCTTTGGCTTCGTCCTGCTGGCAGCCACGGTCGATCAAATACGTACGGTCCCAACGAATGCACTGCTTCAAGCGGTGGGGAGTACGCCGACGCTTCCCCTTGGAAGCGTGCTATTGACCGCCGCTGTGCTCACCGGACTCGCCGCGCTGTTGTGGACCAGGCTCGACCGGGGTTCGCCCACTGACGACTACCGCACTGCTGTTGCAGCCGTGATTCCCTTGCTCGGCCTCGTCATCTGTGCCGCCTATGCCGTGCTGCAGGTCACATCCCGAGGAGAGGTCAGCTACTACTTCTGGAAGCTCCTCTATGGTGTTTGGGCACTCTGTTTGCTTGTCATCGTCATGCAGGTGGGCGCCCTCTTGCGCCGTGCCGATGGCCTGAGACGTCTACGGTACGGTCGCATCCTCCTCCCGGCGCTGCTGATCCTCGCGGCGACCCAGTCATTCGGACTCACGATCCCGCCACAGCCGACGTCGGGCATTGGACCGCGCGCACCTGGGCTGGACTATCGCGGAGTTCCCACGGCCACGCAGACACAGGCCAACCTGATGGCCGCTTCGAACTGGAAGCTCAATCATCCTTCCGCGGATACCACATTCGTCGCACTGAAGACGTCGGATAACACTCCACTCCTGAACACGATGTGGTTCTTCTCGCTGACTGGCGGCTGGACTGCGGAACGCCAAGGTCAGTTTCTCGCGGTGGACCGACTCGAAGGTGGCGAACAGGGCCAGATCGACGGCGTGGTGGATTCGCTTCTTACAAGGAGAGGTAGCACCATTCTTGCCTCACCCACAGATCGACGCAAGATGTGTCAGATGACTCAGATCGAAACATGCCGCAGAATCATCACGTGGTGACGACACGATCCTGAGACAGGGCTGGCCGCGGAGCGGCACTACATCGCGACGACCGCAATTCCATTGCTCATGAACAGCTATAGCCGTTAATAGTTGCCATCACGATCGAACAGATCTGATAGATGCAAGCCTCGGCATATTCTCCTCACGGGGAGAATCAGAGCGCCAGCCCGCGATGTCAGAAAACGACGTCAGGTCGCATCGTCTGGATGCCCGTCACGGCCACGCCGCTCGCGGAGACGCTCCGTGGCGGCCCGTAGCGGACGCGTCACCTTCCACGACATCGACCGTTCGTACCCCTCGACGACCTTCTGATACTCGCGGAGGCGCTCCGTCTGCTGGGCGACCGCCGTCTCAAGCTCCAGGATGCGCTGGCCGACACTGCCCGCAGGCATCACGCCCTGACTCATGTTCCAGATGTCGGCGAGCGTCGTCGCGCTCCCCGACGGCAGGAGGAGCGGCTCGCGGTCCAGCCGTTCCAGGATCACCCGACGGCACGTGTCCCACACGTCGACGGACACCGTGTTCAGTGAACTGCCGGACGACCACCACCTGTACGAGGTCGTGTACTCCGTCGAGCCGACAACACCGAGCTGGATCGCCGACTGGAGGAGGAACTCCCAGTCCTCGACGACCTGGAGGTTCGGGTCGAACCGGATGTTCAGGGCCCGGATGGCCTCCACGGGGACCGCGAACGAGCAGAACGGCGTCTGGTTGTTGGCCAGGTGCTCGGACAGGTCGAACTCGGCCGACCAGTGGACGTCGTACGACCGCGTGACGTACGAACCGCCGACCCCGGGCTCCACGCCTTGTTGCACCGTGAGGCACCGCGCGACGGCATCGGGTCGTTCGGCGAACAGACGGCGGAACTCCTCGACCCAGTGCGCGAAGGCGACGTCGTCGTCGTCGAGGAACGCGATGTAGCGGCCTCTCGCGATGTCGAGCCCGATGTTGAGCGGGGCGACCCGGCCGGGCTCCGCCACCAGCGTCACCCGCACCCGTTCCGCGAACGAACCGTCGAACGCGTCGACGAGCGCCTCGACCTCGTCGGCGACCGCCGGATGGCGCGCGTTGACCATGAGGAGCACCTCGAAGTCCTGGTCCGTCTGGGCGGCCAGGGAGGTCAGCGTCTCGATCAGGAGCCCGGGTCGCGTGCCCTGCGTCCGCACCACGACGCTGAGGAACGGCGTCGGCCCCTCCTCCGCGATCTCCGGGGCGAGCGCGGCGCTCGCCGGCTCGAACACCCGCACGAACTGACCGATGGCGCCGGTGTCGTCCGCCGTGTCGCGCACGAGCCTGAGGTACTGTGCGATCGGCGTCTGCCAGGACAGGACAGGAAGCCCCTCGGGGAAGGACTGGTCGCTCTGCGCGAGCGCGACGTCCATCCTCTCGGTCTCCCGCCACCCGTGGTCCGCGAACAGGTCGAGCATGCGGCGTTCCGTGAAGTGCGTGACGCGGGAGCCGTCCAGAAGACCACCGTCGGTGGTGTCCCATCGGCCGGCGAGGAGCTTCGCCCCGATGTCGTAGTGGGCGATGTTGGGCACGCTGACGATCACGGGGGGACGACCGAGGTCCTCCACCATGCGGCTGAGACCGGCGACGATGTCCGCAGGTGTCATCACGTATTCGAGGAGGTCGACGAGCATGACCGCCGTCACCGGACGATCACCGACGATGCGCTCCAGCTGGGCGACGAACGCGTCGCCGGACACGGGGACCTCGAGCATGTGCGCCTCGTGGCGGTCCGCCACCAGAGCCGCCACGGCATGCGCGTCGAAGTGCGCGCCCACGCACGTGATCCCGCGTTCGGCGAGCGGACCGGCGATCTGTCCGTACCCGCACCCGAGGTTCAGGACGATGCCGTCGTCGACCGATTCGAGCCGCTCGACGAGCTTGACCACATGCCCGTGCGGGCCGCGCCACCCGAACGTGAAGCGCTCACGCGCGTCCGACTCCGATGGGTCAGAACCGATGCCGTGCATAGTTCCCTTCGATGAACTCCGCGACGTCCGCCGCAAGATCCAGGCCCTGGCCACCGACGCCCGCGAGCGCGAACGCCTCGTCGTCCAGCCGGTACTGGCCCTCGCCGAGGATGCGGACGATCACTTGGCCTCGCCCTCCCCGATCTGACCGGCCGCCTGGTCCCCCGGTCCGATCTCCGCCTTCAGGCGCGCCAGCTCGTCGTCGACCCCGCTCGACAGCGACAGCTTCTCGAGCTCCCGGTCGATGGAGTCGCGGCCGTCGCTGACGTCGGTGAGCGCGCCCGATTCCAGCAGCTCGTCGATGGCGCCGGCGCGGGCGCGCATCGTCTCGACCTTGTTCTCGGCGCGGTCCATCGCCATGCCGACGTCGGCCATGTCCTCGGAGATGCCGCTGAAGGCCTCGCCGATCTTGGTCTGGGCCTCGGCGGCCGTGTACTGGGCCTTGATGGTCTCCTTGCGCACCCGGAACGACTCGATCTTGGCCGTGAGCTTCTGCTCGGCGGAGACGAGCTTGTCCTGCTCGATCTGCAGCTGGTCCTTCTGCGCGGTGATGCTCTCGAGCTGGGCCTGGACGCCGGCCTTGCGCTCGAGGGCCGTGCGGGCGAGGTCCTCACGACCGGCCTGGAGGGCCTGGGCGGCCTGGCGCTCGAGGTTGCCGACGCTCTGCTGGAGCTTGTCGGCCTGCAGCTCCAGCCGCTTCTTGCTGGTGGCGGCGTCGGCCACGCCGCGGCGCACCTTCGTCAGCAGCTCGGTCTGCTTCTCGAACGAGAGGTCGAGCATCTCGTTCGGGTTCTCGGCCGCATCGAGGGCCTTGTTTGCCTTCGCCTGAAAGATGGCCTTCAGGCGACTGAAGAAGGACACGCCATTCCCCTTGGTCGCTCGTCACGTTTCCAGGGGCGACGCTAACGCCTCCCGGTGCCGAAGGGAACGGGGGCGGCCCGGGCGTGTCACGCGGGGGGCCCGGTTGTGCCGCCCATGTCCACCTGGCAGATTCGCCGCCATGA
>CALMEC010000372.1 GCA_937862675.1 uncultured Actinomycetes bacterium | reverse complement strand
CGCCGAGGACAGGCGCGCCTGCAGCCACGTGGCCGCCGCGGTATGCAGCTGCAGCGCGTCCTGCGGCCGGAAGAGGCCGTCGCCGAAGGTGATGCGCTTGTGGTCGTACATCAGCTCCTCGGCACGGCGCATCGCCTCGTCGGCCACGCCGGGACCGTAGAGCTGATAGTCGGTCCAGGCGGCGCAGCCCAGCACCCGCACCTGCCGGCCCTTCAGCGTGAGCTCGATCGCGTCGTGCTCGAGAAAGCGGACATTGTCGGTCGCGGCGGCGGCTTCGCGCAGCTGGCCGTGCAGCTGCTGATGCCGCTGCTGCTCGCCGATGCCTACCACGCCCGTGTCGACATCCCCGCGATGATCGCGGAGTCCGGGTCCGACGCGCGCCGGGCGGTCGTTCGCGGTGAGGACGATCGGCTGATCCGGAGCGGCGCCCAGCCGGGTTCTCATCTCCTGGATGTCCTGGGGCGCCGGCTCCCCGCCGGCGCGGGCGACGTTGTCGAACGTGGGGAGGAAACCGGTGGTGACCGGGACGCGCGGGGCGAGGCTCCGTGCGATCGGTGCGAGATGGGAGGAGTGGACGACGATCTCGTCCACCGAGCGCAGGGCGCGGCGCGTCAGCCGACGCCAGAGCGCGTTCGACTCGTGCGGCTCCACGTTGTGGCAGACGAGTGTCACGTGGATCCCGCGGCGCCGCAGACGACGTGCCAGTGACCGGACCACCGGGGCGTGCATCGGGTGCCACCACTGCAGCACGGCGACGGTCGGGGCGAACGCGATGATCCGGCGCGCCGCCCGGCGCCACGTGAGCGGCGACAGGAGATCCAGGATCGGCTCGCCCTCCGCGCTGACCACCGTCTGCGACGTGTGGTCCTCGATGGTGCCGGGGTAGAGGCGCTCGGGGAACCGGCGGGACCACCCGATGACGAGCGTCTCGCCGCGCGCCGACAGTGCCCGGGCGAGGCCCTCGGTGAAGTGGACGATGCCACCGGGTGCGGGATGGGTGGGGCCGATCAGGACGTAGCGCTCGCGGGGCGTCGAGTCGTGATGGTCGGTGACGGCGCTCACAGGTAGCAGAGGTTAGCCGTCGTACGCACCGTGCCGGATGTCGACGAGACGGTCCGGCGAATGGACTCCGGGCGCCGTTCCGGTGGCCGGGAACGTCGGGTTTCGGGCACGTGCGTGTCCCAGATGCGGAATACCCTGGAGAGCAGCTATTTCGGAACCCATCGAGCGCGTCGGAACGCCGGTGCCAGCCCGGGGCGTCCCACGGCTCGGATTTCTCCTCCCGGTCGGCGCCGCCGGATTCGGGTAGCCCTGCCGCTAATCGGTTAGGGTGGTGATTCGTCCCGCATGCGGTGCGAGGGCACGGCATGTTCATCATCACGGACCGAGGGACCATGAACGGCGAGGGCTTCTTCATCGACCATGTCATCAACCGTCGGGCGCCTTCCAGGCTCCCTCGACGTCGCCGCGGCGGGTGAACGGTTGCGCGACGACCACGGGCTGGGATCGGTCCCGGGCCGGCCGCACCTGGGTGGCACATCCAGCCGGATCGTCCCGCTCGGCCCGACCTGTTTCCTGGAACTGCTCGGCATCAAGGACACGACGAAGGACGACGGCGCCTGGCTTGAGGCGACGCTGCAGGGCGAGGACCGCGTCCTGTGGTGGTGTCTCGGGGTCACGGACCTGGACGATGCGGCTCTTCGCCGCGGACTCCCCATCCGCGTGGGGCAGGTCAAGGACCCGGACGACCGGGATGAACTGACGTTCCGGTCGGCGGGCATGCCGCGCTTCCCCCTGCCGTTCTTCATCGAGCTGATCGGTGATCCCGCCGATCGCGCGAGGGTGCAGGCCGAGCGGTATGCGGCCGCTGGTCATGCGTGCGCTCCGACAGGGTTCACGTTCGTCGAGGTCGGCGACCACGAGGCGGTGCTGGAGGGATGGCTCGGCCCCGGACACGGTCTGCCCGTCCGCTATTCACCGGGAACCGGACCGGGCATCCACGCCTGCGGAATCGCCACCGCGGACGGCGAGATCGTCATCCGCTGACACCAGCGCTGTCAGCGGACCTGCCGTAGTCATCAACGTCACCGGGTGCAACGATCCGCGGGCATGGTGGCCAATAGGGACTGATGGAGACCGATACCGACCTGCTGCGACGGGTGCACGAGCCGGAGATGTTCGACCGGTTCGTCCGGCGCCACATCGACCTGGTCTACGGGTATGTCGCACGCCGGCTGGGAGGCGCCGACGCGGAGGAGGTCACCAACGACGTCTTCCTGACGGCGTACCGGCGGGCCGACCGGTTCCGCTCCGATGCCGATTCGGCGCGACCCTGGCTTCTCGGGATCGCCGCCCACCTGATCCGAAATCGTCGCAAGCATGAGGCGCGGCACTGGCGGCATCTGGCGACGACCGGCATCGATCTCCTGGATGTCGCCGCACCGCAGCGGGATCTGGACGGTCTGGAGCCGCGCCTCGCGGCATCGCTGGCACGGATGCGCCCACAACATCGGGAGGTGCTTTTCCTCTCGGCTGTCGCGGGACTCTCTGTCCCCGAAATCGCCGAGGCGCTGGGCGCCTCCGAGGGGACCGTGAAGTCGTGGCTGCATCGGGCGCGAACACGCGCCGCAGG
>CALMEC010000371.1 GCA_937862675.1 uncultured Actinomycetes bacterium | reverse complement strand
GGACCCGCACCCACCGTCGGCACCCCGGATCCGCGATTCCGTGGAACCGACCATCTAAGGTCTGCCCCCGTGTCCAGCGCCCTCGCCATCTCGATGCTCGTCAAGGACTACGGTCGCCACGCGGCGCTCCGTGATGTCGATCTGACGATCGAGGACGGCGAGCTGGTCGGACTCCTCGGCCCGAACGGCGCGGGGAAGTCGACCCTGGTCAAGATCGTCTGCGGGCTGGTCCGCCCCACCGGCGGCCGGGTCACCATCCACGGGCATCCGGCCGGATCCGTCGCGGCACGGCGCCTGATCGGCTACCTGCCGGAGCTGTTCCGCTATCCGGACTGGTGTACGGCGGACGAGGTGATGCGACTGCACCAACGCCTGGCGGAGTCGACCGGCGACGAGCGGGAACGACACGAGCTGCTGGAGCTGGTGGGCCTCGCCGATGCGCGGGACAAGCGCGTCGAGGCGATGTCCAAGGGCATGCAGCAGCGTCTGGGCCTGGGGCAGGCGCTGATCGGCGCCCCGCGGCTGCTCCTCCTGGACGAGCCCACGAGCGCCCTCGATCCGGCGGGCCGCATCGCGGTGCGCGAGCTCCTGGAGGAGCTCCGTCGCCGCGGGACGGCCGTCCTCCTCAACTCGCACCTGCTGAGCGAGGTGGAGCGTGTGGTCGACCGCGTCACCATCATCAACCGCGGCGTGACCGTCGCCACCGGCACTCCCGCTGAGCTGTCGCGCCCGGGGGGCGTCGACGTGACGACCCAGGACGGCGTGCGTCACTTCCCCGACGCCGCGCGGGAGGACATCCCCGGCATCGTCGCCGACCTGGTCGCCGCGGGCGAGCGCGTCTACGACGTGTCGCTCGTCACGTCCAGCCTCGAAGAGGTCTACCTGCAGGCGGTGTCGGACGGGGCGGCATCGTGACGGGCTCCCTCCAGGTCGCGCGCTACACCCTGCAGGAGAGCGTGCGCCGGCGCGTGTTCCTCGTCGTCCTCATCCTCTCCGCCGGCTTCCTCGCCCTGTTCTGGTGGGGCGCCGGATCCGTCTTCGACGAGGTGCGGAACCACGGATTCGACAGCGAGGACTCTCCGGTGCGCGCCACGGAGATCGCCGGGAGCTTCCTCCTGGGGATGGCGATGTTCGCCATCCTGTTCCTGGGTACCGTGCTCGCCGTGTTCCTCACCCTCAACGCCGTCCGCGGCGATGCCGAACGGGGGCTCCTGCAGCAGATCCTGGTGCGGCCGGTCTCGCGCTCCGCGGTGATCGCCGGCCGCTTCCTGGCGGCGTTCGTCGTCTGCGGCGTCTACGTGTCGGCGATGTTCCTCATCTGCACGGCGATGGTGCGGAACGCCGGCGACTGGGCCCCCGGCAGCGAGATCCTGCCCGCCCTCAGCCTCGTCGGCGCCGTCGCGATCATCGTCGCGCTGGCCCTGCTGGGCTCCGTCTTCCTTTCAGGCACCTCGAACGGGATCGCCGTCTTCATGCTGGTCGGGGGTGGCCTGGTCGGCGGCCTCCTCGGACAGATCGGTCGTGCGATCCCGTCCGACAGCCTGACGAGCGCGTCCGAATGGGTCTCGCGCATCCTTCCGTTCGAGGCCCTCTACCAGGGTGGCCTGTACTCCCTGAACTCCGATCTGCAGGGCCTGGAGCGCGTCGTGGTCAACCTGGGGCCGTTCGGCGGTGCCGTCCACGCCGGACCGGGAACCTGGATCTGGGCGGCGTGCTACCTGGCGGGACTCTGGGCGCTCGCGACGTGGGCGTTCCGCCGCCGCGACCTCTGATCGCTCGCTCAGGGCGCCGACGATGCGACGTGGCTCCTCCGGTGATCGCGTGACACCGGGCCCAGCCGAGACACGACCTGACGAGTCGAGCGGCGCCCTGGGAACCCCGGCCGGAGAGGCCTGAGGATCAGCGACCGACGTCCGAGGCGCCTGACGGCCGTCGATCCCGCGCAACAGCGGACACCGCGAACAACCGCCACGTCCACCGGCAGGTGGAACCACCGGTCATGGGGGCCCGGCGAGGCCGGATCGACCGTCACCGGACGCCGACCCGGGACCCCCGACGATCACATCCGCTACTTGTCGTTGATCTCTCCGCGGCGGAGCTTGCGGTAGAGGTCGAGTGACTCCTGGATGACCGAGTTGGCCTCGTCGGTCCCCATGGGTTCCTCGATCACGACCTCCTTGTGCTCCAGCACCTTGTAGTCCTGGAAGAAGCGCTGCATCTCGCGCATCGTGTGCTTGGGGAGCTCCCGGTGGTCGCGGTACTCGTTGAACGCCGGGTCATGGATGCTCACGGCGACGATCTTGTCGTCGATGCCCTTGTCGTCGCGCATGCGCATCACGCCGATGGCGCGTGCCATCACGATGCTGAGCGGCACGACGGGCTCCTGCCCCAGGACGAGCACGTCCAGGGGGTCCCCGTCATCGCAGTAGGTCCGCGGGATGAAGCCGTAGTTCGCCGGGTAGTAGACAGCGCTGTGGAGCACGCGATCGAGGCGGAGAAGACCGTTCTCCTTGTCGAGCTCGTACTTGTTCTTGCTGCCTTCGGGCACCTCGATGACCGTGGGAAAACCCTGGTCGATCTGGTGCTCGTCGAGGTAGATGTCGTGCCATGGGTGCATGCGGCGCATGCTAGATGATTGATTCAGGATCTCGCGGCGTGGCGCACGCCCCCGGCGGCGCGGATACGCCACCGGGCGACTCGAACAGGCAAACCAGCCTGCCCTTCGGTGCCCAGCGACGCCCCGCATCCACCGGTGACGCGCCCCACATCCACGACCCCCTGGAATCAGGCCATCTCGGCATCGACGCAGAATGGCGGTGGTACACTCCGCCCTCCTCGGGACGTGGCGCAGTCTGGTAGCGCACTCGCTTTGGGAGCGAGGGGTCGCCAGTTCGAATCTGGCCGTCCCGATCCGCGGTCCGCATCGCCACGGCGTGTGTCACATCGGATCGGTCGCCGCACTATGGTGCGCGAATGGACCTCCCGCTGGCTCCGCCCGTCGAACCGCAGCTGGCCAAGCCGGTCGCGGCGACGGCGAAGAAGCTCGCCGCGACCGGCGACCTGCTGCCCGTCGGTGACGAGTGGGTCTACGAACGCAAGCTGGACGGGTTCCGTGCCATCGTCTTCGTCGACGGCGACGAGGTCTACGTCCAGTCGCGCGGGAAGAAGCCGCTTCACCGGTACTTCCCCGAGATCGCCTTTCCCGCGGGGCGCTACGTCCTGGACGGCGAGATCATCATCGAGAACCGGGATCGCGAGAACTTCGAGGCCCTCCAGATGCGCCTCCACCCCGCCGAGTCGCGCATCACGCGCCTGGCCGCCGAGATCCCGGCCGTGTTCGTCGCCTTCGACCTGCTCGCCCTCGGTGGCGACTCCTATCTGGAGCGCCCGTGGCACGAGCGGCGCGCGGCGCTCGAGACGCTGGACGGCCTGCGCGTCGCCGAGGTGGTGACCGACGTGACCGATGCCCGTGACTGGCTGCGGACGGCGGAGGGCGTCATCGCGAAGGACCGTGACGCGCCGTATGTCCCGGGCAAGCGGGCGGGGATGGTGAAGGTGAAGCGGATCCGCACCATGGACGCCGTGGTGGCCGGGTGGCGGCCCGGCAAGGATGCGGGCACCGTCGGGTCGCTCATCCTCGGGCTCTACGACGACGCGGGCGAGATGCGCATCGTCGGCCACACGTCCGGCTTCACGGCGAAGGAGAAGCGCGAGCTCGTCGATGTGTTCGCGTCGTACGAGACCGGCGAACGTGGATCGGCCGATCCCAGCCGGTGGACGGCGGACCGTGACATCGAGTGGGTGGCGCTCCGTCCGGAGCTCGTCGTCGAGGTGACGTACGACCACTCTAGCGGCGGCCGGATCCGTCACGGGACGAAGCTCCTGCGATTCCGCGACGATCGCGACCCGCGATCCTGCGGCTACGACCAACTGGACTAGATCGGTGATTCCACGATCTCGTGGCCCGGCACCCGCTCGTTCCACTGAGGTCTCACACCCGGCCTCGCATCGGCCATCTATGCGTCGATACGATTGCCCTCGGCGTCCCAATGCTCGGCGACCTTCTTCGACGGCTGTACGCGCGGGGGCTCTCCCGGCATCTTCGGATAGTCCGGCGGGAAGTTGATCTCGCCGCCCGGCAGGGCCTCCCAGAGCTCGAGCAGTCCCTCCAGCGAATGCTCGACCTCGTCGATCTCCGCCCACGGATCGCCGTCCTTGAGGAATGCGGGCACGGTGGTGAGGTTGAACTCGCGGGGGTCCGACAGCTCCGCCAGACGGGCCCAGCTCAGCGGTGTGCTGACCGGTGCCCCCGGCCGGGGGCGGAGCGACCACGCACCGGCCACCGTGCGGTCCCGCAGGTTCTGGTTCACGTCGAGGAACACGGAGCCCGGCGGACGCTCCTCCTTCCACCAGTTCAGGGTGGCACCGGTATCCCGTCGCTCCAGTTCACGGCCGAGGCCGATGGCGGCGTGGCGCACCTGGTCGAACCCGTAGCGGGTCGCGATGCGCACGTAGACGTGGATGCCGCGATTGCCGCTCGTCTTGACGAAGCCGCGCAGCCCGAGTTCCTCCAAGAGCTCACGTGCCGCCCCGGCGACGCGCTTGGCGTCCTCGAAGGTCGCCCCCTCCTGCGGATCGAGATCGAGGCGCAGCTCGTCCGGATGATCCACGTCGGATGCGCGGACGGCCCAGGGGTGGAAGGTCAGCGTGCCCATGTGCGCGGCCCACACCGCGGCCGCCGGTTCGGTCAGGCAGAGCTCGTCGATGCGACGCCCGTTCGGGGTGGTGACACGACATGTCTGCACCCACGCGGGTGCGCCCTTCGGCAGCCGCTTCGAGTAGAAGCCGTCACCGGTCTGCTGACCGCCGGGACCGACCGACAGCGTCATCCCCTCCCGCCAGCCGTCCGGCCAGCGCTCCAGCGCCACGGGCCGATTGCCGTTCGCGTGCATGAAGGCATCGGCGACGGCCGCGAAGTACTCACAGACCTGAAGCTTCGTGATGCCGGGGGTCCGGTCGGTGGCCTCGTAGACGATCCGGTCCGGGCTGGACACACGGACCTCTCGCTCTCCGACGACTACCGACGCTGCGGGTGACTTCGCCACGACTCCTCCTCGCCACCCACCATAGGGGGTTCGGTGGCCGGCGCCGGTGATTCCTGCGTTCGAGCGGGCCCGGCGGGGGACGGCCGGAGCATGTGCCGGCGCCGCCCGGGACCCGCTCCGGGCGGGGTCACATCACTGTGACGCCTGCCACTCCTCCGCCAGGCGGGCCAGCGCGGCGCGATAGCGCTCGACCGCAGTGTCACGGCCCGCGAGCCAGATGCTCTCGTAGACACCCGTCGAGACCGGACGCCCCGTCACGGCGATGCGCTGGGGCTCGAGGAAGTCACGCGCGTTCGCACCCAGGATGTGCAGCTCGTCCTGGAGGACATCCTTGATCGCGGGGAGCTCCCACTCCGTGAGCCCCTCCAGGCGGCCGAGTCCGCCGCCGACGTACTGGAGCCCCTGGCG
>CALMEC010000370.1 GCA_937862675.1 uncultured Actinomycetes bacterium | reverse complement strand
GTCCGGCCGATCAGGGCGATCACGCGGCCCGCCGGGATGTCCAGGTCGATGTCGTGGAGGAGCCCATCCGGGGTCTCGTGACCGAACGCCACCCCCGCGAAGCGCACGTTCCCCGCGCCGGGCGGGAGCGGACGCGCGTCCGGTGACTCGATCAGATCCGGCTCGGTGTCGAGCACCTCGAACATGCGGACGCCCGCGGCCACGGCGCGCTGTGCGCTGCCGACCAGTGTCCCCACCATCCGGAGGGGGAACACGAGCATCAGCAGGTACTGGAAGTACTGGACGAACTCGCCCGTGGTGAGGGCACCGTCGATCGTCCGGATGCCGCCGAGTATCACCACCACGGCAAGGCCCATCGTGGGGAGGAAGCCCATGAACGAGGTGTAGAAGGCCTGCACGCGATTGGCGTTCATGCTGGTGTCGAACGCGCTCAGGGAGATGTCCGAGAAACGGTCGCTCTGGCGCTCCTCCTGACCGAACGCCTTGATCACCCGGATGCCGGCGATGCTCTCCTCGGCGCTCTGAGTGACGTCGGCCACCCTCTGCTGGGTGTCGATCAGCAGGGGCTGGGTCCTCGTGCTCGACCGCCAGGCGACGGCCACGAGCAGCGGCGCCATGAGCAGCGCGAGGACCGTCAGGAGCGGGTCGATGAGGAAGAGCAGCCCGCTGTAGAGGATCAGGGCGAAGACGTTCGAGAAGATGAACACCAGTCCGTAACCCAGGAAGAAACGGATGATCTGCAGGTCGTTCGTCGCCCGGGACATGAGCTGGCCCACGGGCATGTGGTCGAAGTAGCGGAACGACTGGCCCTGGAGATGGCGGAACATCCGGCCGCGAAGGTCGAACTCGACGCCCAGGCTGACGTTTCCCGACACCAGCCGGCGGATCGCCGCCAGGACCATGCGCACCAGCCCCACCCCGACGATCGCCAGCACCAGGGGCCAGAGCAGGTCCCGCCGCCGGTCACCGATCACGTCGTCGATGATCAGGCGCGTTATCCAGGGGATGGCGGCCGAACAGGCCATGAGGAGGGCGGCCGCCGTCGCGGTCACCACGACCTGGACACGGTATGGTCGGAGGAATGCGAGGAGGCGGACGAGTGTTCTCACGGTATTACCGGTGAACCATAGCGAGACCGGTCAAATCGGCGTCGTCGATCGCGTGCCCCTCGGGGTCGCGGCACCCGTCGTCGTGGCCGTCCCGAATGTGGCGGAGGGACGCGACGAGCGGGTGATCGGCGACCTCGCGGACGCCATCGCGCGGCCCGGGGTGCGCATCATGGACGTCCACTCCGACGTCGATCACAATCGCACCGTGTTCAGCGTCGCCGGTCATCCGCTGGCGCTCCAGGACGCGATGGTCGATCTGGCGGCGGCCTCGATGGACAGGATCGACGTGCGGCGGCTGCGCGGGGTGCATCCCACCGTGGGCGCGCTCGACGTCGTGCCGATCGTGGCCCGTGAGCCCGACGAGATGCCGCTCGCGGTCGAACTGGCCGCGGGCATCGCGCAGAGGATCGGCGACGAGCTCCTGATCCCGGTGTTCCGATACGGCCAGATCGCCACCAACCCGGCGCGCCGGCGACCGCACGACTTCCGCGGCGGCGGGGCCGAGGGACTCGCGGCACGCATCGACGACGGCACGTTCGTGCCCGACGACGGTCCGACGCGCATGCACGCCACGGCCGGAGCCGTCCTGGTCGGGGCCCGTGACCCCCTGATCGCGCTGAACGTCTGGCTCGCGGAGGGCGGTCTCGAGCACGCTCGTGCCATCGCCGCCCGGGTCCGCGAGAGCGGAGGCGGCCTGCCGGGGCTGCGCGCACTGGGCCTCTACCTGCCGTCGGCGGGTGCGGCGCAGGTGTCGATGAACCTGGAAGACTTCCGCCGGACGCCTCCGGCACTGGCGATCGCGGCCGTGCGCCGGGAGGCCGAGCGACTGGGCGTCCAGGCCGGAGAGAGCGAACTGGTGGGCCTGATCCCGCGTGCCGCCGTCCTGGGGGTCAGTCCCGCGTCGCTCGGCCTGAGAGGATTCCGTCCCGGGCAGATCCTGGAGGCCCAGCTCCCCCGCCCGTCCGTCACGCCCCACCCGTAACGTCAAGGAGCCCGTCATCGCCAAGAAGCGCCGCCGCCGGCCGAACGCCGGCCCGCCTCCGATCAAGAACGCCCGGTACGAGGCCAACCAGACGGGCGAGGATCGCGCGACCTCGGACGGGGAACGCCTGCCGAAGGGCGCCCCGGTCAAACCCAGCTTCCGGAGCGTCGTCGTCCGCACCGTCATCGCCACGGTGCTGTTCGCGTTCATCATCGCGGCGATGGGCAGCCGCGGCGGGGACGTGCTGGTCACCGCCGCCATCATGTTCGTCATCCTGCTCGGCTTCGGCTGGTTCTTCGACAACATGCTGCACCGCTACCGGCTGCGCCGCTGGATGGAGAAGCACGGCTCCGGCTCCGCGGGACGGAGGTAGCGCCCATGCCACCTCGCGGCACCCGCGACGTCCTGCCGGACGAGAACCGCCTGCGCGACCATGTGGTCGACGAGGCGGCCCGCATCTTCGCCGAGTACGGCTACGGGCACATCCAGACGCCGACCTTCGAGGAGACGGAGGTGTTCGTCCGCGGGGTCGGGACGAGCACCGACATCGTCCGCAAGGAGATGTACACGTTCCCGGATGCCTCGGGGCGCTCCCTGACCCTCCGTCCGGAGGGCACGGCGCCGGTGGCACGCGCCTTCGTGGACCACGGGATGCACACGCAGCCGCTCCCGGTGAAGTTCTGGTATCTCGCCTCGATGTTCCGGTACGAGGCGCCGCAGGCCGGGCGGTACCGCGAGCACACCCAGCTGGGAGTGGAGGCACTGGGGTCCGACGACCCGCTCGTCGACGTGGAGGTCATCACTCTCCTCTCCGACCTCTACGGCCGGCTGGGGGTGCCCGACGTCACGCTGCGGATCTCGTCCATGGGCGACGCCGAGTCACGCGCGGCGTACCGGCCGATCCTCATGGAGTACCTGGAGGCGCACGAGGACGCCTTCGACGAGGACGAGCGCGACCGGATGCGCGACAACCCGCTGCGCCTGTTCGACTCGAAGCGGGAGGCGACCGCGCGAGTCATGGCCGACGCCCCCAAGATCGCCGACCACCTCGGCCCCGCGGCCACCGAGCACGACGACCGCGTCCGGTCCGCCCTGGACCTCCTGGGCGTTCCGTACGTCCGTGACCCGATGCTGGTGCGGGGATTCGACTACTACACGCACACCGTTTTCGAGTTCGTCTGCGACCGCCTGGGCGCACAGTCCGGGATCGGCGGCGGCGGACGCTACAACGGCCTCGTCGAGGAACTCGGCGGTCCGGCCACGCCGGGCGTCGGCTTCGGCACGGGGCTCGAACGGATCACCCTGGCGCTCCAGAGCACCGGGACCGCGGTCGCGCCGGCCGTCGACTGTTACCTGGCCATCCCGGACGACGATCTGCGTCGTGAGCTCCTCCCGCTGGTCCGGCGGCTTCGCGACGCCGGCGTGCGCTGCGAGACGGACCTCCGTGGCCGTCGCCTGAAGGCCATGCTGAAGCACGCCGCGGGCCTGGGGGCCGCCCACGTCGTCATCATCGGGCCCCGCGAACACGAGCGGGGCGTCGCCACCGTCCGCGACATGACGACCGGGGACCAGCGCGAGGTGGCCCAGTCCGACCTCGCCGACGACCTCCGTGCAGCCGTCGCGCGCACCCGTGCCGCCACCGCGTCCCGCCCGTCCCACACCGAAGGAGAGTCCGCCCAGTGATCGGATCCGCCATCTACCGCACCCATACGTGTGGCGACACGGCAGAGGCCGTCGGTGAGGACGTCCGGCTGTCCGGCTGGGTCCACCGCCGCCGTGACCACGGCGGGCTGATCTTCATCGACCTGCGCGATCGCAGCGGCGTCGTCCAGCTCGTGTTCGACCCGGCGGTGGACGCGGATTCACACGCCCGTGCGGGCCGGTTCCACCCCGAGGACGTCATCCGGGTCGACGGCACCGTGGTGGAACGCGACCAGAAGAACCGCAACCCGAACATCCCCACGGGTGACGTGGAGGTGCGGGTGCGTGCCCTGGAGGTCCTCTCGGCCGCCGACCCGCTGCCGTTCTCGGTCGAGGACGAGACCCAGGAGGCCAACGAGGAACTGCGCATCGAGTACCGCTACCTGGAGACGCGTCGTCCGCGTCGTCTGCGGGCGCTGGAGATGCGTGCACGGCTGGCACGGGCCACCCGCGCGGTGCTGGACGACGAGGGCTTCCTCGAGATCGAGACCCCGATCCTGGTGCGCTCCACCCCGGAGGGCGCCCGGGACTTCATCGTCCCCAGCCGCCTGCACCAGGGCAGCTGGTACGCGCTCCCCCAGAGCCCGCAGCTCTTCAAGCAGCTGCTCATGATGGGCGGCGTGGAACGGTACTACCAGATCACCCGCTGCTTCCGCGACGAGGACTTCCGCGCCGACCGCCAGCCCGAGTTCACGCAGATCGACGTGGAGGCGTCGTTCGTGGAGCAGGAGGACGTGATCGGCATCGTCGAGCGTCTCCTGGTGACACTCGCGGCGGAGGCCGGGGTCACCCTCCAGGCGCCGTTCCCCCGGATGACGTTCCACGAGGCGATGGCCCGCTTCGGCACCGACCGCCCGGACCTTCGCTTCGGGTGCGAGATCGTCGACTGGACCGAGGGTGCCGCCGCGTCGGGTCTGGGCATCTTCGAGAAGGCTGTGGCGTCGGGCTCCGTCGTCCGTGGGATCGTGTTCCCGGGTTCGGGTGCCGGCCTGTCGCGCAAGGACCTGGACGGACTCGTACCGCTCGCGCAGGAGTTCGGCGCGCGCGGCCTCGTGTGGGCCGTCGTGGACGAGAGCGGCGGGCTCCGCGCCTCGGTCAAGGCCGAGTTCCTGGGCGGCCTCACGGAGGCCGTCGGTGCCGGTTCCGGCGATCTCGTCTGCCTGGTCGCGGACGGCGAGGAGACGGCACTGTCGGTGCTCGGCGCGCTGCGGCTGCGGCTGGCGGAGCGGTTCGGCCTCATCCCCGAGGACACCTGGGCCCCGTTGTGGGTCGTGGACTTCCCCCTCGTCGAGTGGAACGCCGACGAGGAGCGCTGGGATCCGCGGCATCATCCGTTCACCGCCCCCCGCCCGCAGGACGTCGACCTGCTCGACGCCGATCCCGGCGCCGTGATCGCGCAGGCGTACGACGTGGTCCTGAACGGGCTGGAGATCGGCGGCGGGAGCATCCGGATCCACGACCGCGACGTGCAGCAGCGGGTGTTCGGGATGATCGGCGTGGACGACGAGGAGGCCGACGAGAAGTTCGGGTTCCTCCTGCGCGCCCTCAGGCTGGGTGCCCCGCCACACGGCGGCGTGGCGCTCGGCTTCGACCGGCTCGTCATGCTCCTCCTCGGCGAGCGCTCGATCCGCGACGTGATCGCGTTCCCGAAGACGTCGGGCGGGCACGACCCGCTGACCGGTGCGCCCGCGCCGGTGGACGACCGTCAGATGCGCGATCTCGGGGTCCGTCTCGTGGCACCTCCGGAGGGTACGTCGGCCTGACCGGAGGGCCCCGTCCGGGGCGGAGACGCGACGCGGTGATCCAACGTTAAGCCGCAGCACATCCATGCCGACACAGTTGGTGATTCTCGAACGTGGAGGTAGTCGAGGGTGTCCAACGGCACTGATATGCGAATGGTCTCGCGTCGCCTGCGTCGCGCGACGCTGGTCGGACTGGGCGTTCTGGCGGTCATGCCCGCCCTCGCACAGGCACAGACGAGCGGTTCGGACGGCATCGCCCCCGGCCAGCCGATCCAGCTGGGCAAGGAGACGCCGGCGAGCGTCACCAAGGCCCTGAAGGCGAACCGCCCCG
>CALMEC010000369.1 GCA_937862675.1 uncultured Actinomycetes bacterium | reverse complement strand
GCTCGGACATCCCCGACGCCTTCAACCGCGTGCGGCAGGTCAAGACCCGGGGCGGGTCCCCGGCCCTGGTCGCCGAGTACCGCTACAACGGGCTGAACTTCCGGATCGGCTGGCACTACGACCTGAGCAGCTCGACCCCGGGCAAGCCCGACAGCGTGGTGGACGCCAGCGACCCCTGGTACTACTTCTGCTTCGACGAGCGTTGGCGGATCGCTGCCACGTTCCGGGCCTCGGACACCAGCCCCAAGGAGTGCTACGTCAACCACAACGCCGGGCTGGCCGGGAGGGGCGGATCGAGCTATATTGACGACGTGGTCTACCGCGACCGGGACAACGGCGCCAGCTGGTGGTCCGCCGCCAGCGGGAGCCTGGGCGAGCGGCGGGTGCTGTGCCAGGACTGGCGGCACGACATCACCGCGGTCCTGTCCGACGCCGGCAAGATCGTCGATCGTGTCGGCAGTGCGCCGGGGCAGGAGCGGATGATCCCGCGCGAGGAACAGCCGGTCGACCTCAGCCGCAATGCGCCCCGCGTGGCATTCCCGAATCTCCCGACGGCGACGCCTGCGTCCGGCATGCCGACGCAGCCGCAACAGACCGCGGTCGTGGGCGCGGTCGCCATCGGCATCGCGTCCCTGTTCGTCTTCTATCCGCCGCTCGTGCGAGCGTCGGAGGCGAGCGTCGGGTACCACCACCTGTCACACGCGACCCAGTTCTTCGCCGGCGCCATGCTCGCCGCCGCGCTCGGCTCCGCGCCGAGTCTCATACGGCGCTTCCCCGGGGGCGTCAACGGCGCTCTCGCCGTTGCACTCATCACGCCCGTCGTGATGCTCATGGTGATGATCCCGCTGATCTACAACGATCTGGTGACCAACGATCTCGTTCACGTCGGTTACCACCTGATCATGGTGATCCTGGGATTCCTCACCGGTCTGGCGGCGTCGCGTCTTGGGCGTGCGGCCGGATGGATGGTGCTTCTCACCTCGGTCGGCATGGCCGTCCTGTACGCACCCGGAGTCACAGGAGGATAGATGTCTGATTCACAGCAACACCACACGGACCGACGCGCGCCCGAGGGGGGCGACGGGTCCATGGACGGCCTCGCCCGCGGGCGCGCGTGGCTGGTGGGCGGCGCGTTCGGCGTGCTGGTGCTGGCGGCGCTGATCGTGGCGTTCGTGATCGGCACCAACTACTCGGATGACTCGACGCCCGTCGTCGACGCGACGAAGACCACCACTCCGGAACTGCCGAAGGACGCCGCGGCCGGCCCGGGCAAGGAGATCTTCGCCACGCACTGCGGCGCGTGCCACACCCTGGCGGAGGCCGGTACCACCGGGACCATCGGGCCGGACCTCGACACGATCGCACCCGATGTGCAGACCGTCCGTGACGCGATCACGAACGGGGGCACGGGGTCCGGGATGATGCCCGCCGGGCTCGTCAGCGGCGAGGACCTCACCCAGGTGGCGGACTTCGTCTCGGCGGCCACCGGCGGCGGATGAGGTCCTGATGTGACCCGGTCATCTCGTCGGGCCGGCGCCCCCGCCATGCTGGTCGCCGGGTTTCTTTTCGGGGGCGGTCAGCGGGCGGCGGCCCACGAGGGTTCGCATCCGTTCGAGTCCGTCGTCGCGGGCATCGTCCCGTCGCGGCTGGCGACCGGCATCGACGTCCGGATGATCGATGCGGACTCCCAGATGGAGCTGACCAACCACAGCGGTATGACGGTCGTGGTGCGCGGCTACCAGGGCGAGCCCTATGCGCGGATCGCGTCGTCCGGACGCGTCGAGGTCAACGTCCTGTCCCCGTCGATGGCTCCGAGCAACGACCGGCTGGGACGGACGCCGCCCAACGGGAACGAGGACGCCTCGGCGCCTCCGCGCTGGGTGCACGTGGGCGACGGGGGGAGATACCGATGGTTCGACCGCCGTACCCACTACCGGGGTAGCGGCACCCCGGCGGCGGTCACCGACCGCGAGCGACGCACCCGTCTCTGGGACTACCGCGTCCCGATCACCGTCGGCGGGGAGGCGGCGTCGATCCGGGGCACCCTGTACTGGGTGGGCGTGTCGCCGTTCCCGACGGGACTCTTCGTCGGGATGCTCGTCGCGACGGCCGGCTGCCTGTTGTTCGGCGCGTGGGTGCTCCGAGGGTTCCGGCGCGGGGAGACATCGTCGGGGGAGACCACCGCCGAACCCGCGGAGTGACGTTGGCGAGATGAGGTGCGCGGCGGGAGCCGCGTGGCGCATCGTCGCCGGGCGTGCTGCCGGGATCTCGACCCGTGCGGAATGCGGTGCGCGGTCTCCCGGGGGGTGCTCACCGCACGGACGGTTCCCGATCGCCGGCCCGCGATGGATGTCCGGCGAAGAGCGAGACCGAGCCGGTGGTCGAGCAGCTCCGGATCCATGCCCGGAGCGAGATGGGGGAGGGCCGTATTCCTCCTT
>CALMEC010000368.1 GCA_937862675.1 uncultured Actinomycetes bacterium | reverse complement strand
GTCACAGCCCGCACGGTGTAGGTCAGGTCGGCGGGCGGTCCGGTGATCCAGATGGACGGCACCCCCTTCAGCTGCCTGGCCGGGACGGTGACGGCGGCGGACACCCTCGTGCCGACGATGCCGCCGCTCGCCGCGTCCAGTGTCACCTCGACGTCAGCCGTCGTGATCCGCGACCGCCCGCCCAGGGGCGAGGTCGGATCCTCGGCGAGGAGGACGTTGACGAGCTCCTGCCGTGCCGGTGCCGACAGGCTCCCCACGAGGCGCGTGGTCCCCGCCGCGACGGGTGTCGCCACGCGGAGCGACACGAGCCCGTCCGGATCGGGCAAATGCATGCCGCCGTCCGGGGACAGGACGAACCGGAGGAGGGCCTTGGGCGGCCCGAAGTACGCCCGGCCGTCCTTCGCCACCGCGTAGTACCGGGAGCCGATGCCGACCACGCGCACCGCGTCACCGGCCAGCCGGGCACGGGCGAAGCCGCCCGCGACGAATCGGGTCGACGACGCGGCGGATGTCGTGGCCACATAGGACTGCGTGCGGGTGACCCCGCCCACGCGCGTGGTGGCCGTGACCGAGAGCCGCGAGCGATGCGGCGCCGCGAGGACGGCGTCACGCGCCGACCGGTACGCACCCACCGGGTCGGCGGCCGTGTCCGCCGTCGCGGCCTGCACGGACGACGACATCGGTACCGCCAGCATCCCGCCCGCCACCAGGGCGACGCACCCGCGCCGCGCCGCTCGCGCGACGGACGTCGCACACCGCATGCGGGGCCTGTTCACCAGGTGCCGCACACGATCCCGCCGGGCCGTGTACAGGTGCGCGTGAACTTGCCCTTCAGGGGGCGGACGGCCGAATAGACCCAGCCGTTCTTCGCCCGCACGCGGAGTGCATAGCGGCGGCCGCCGTCGAGCATCGTGTATCCGACGGTCCCGGCCGTCGTGGTCCCCTGACGGGGGACGAGCCTGACGGCCCGGTCGATCTTCCGTACCTGTGCCGCCGTCATCCGCTTGACGCTGCCGTGCTTGGCGCCGTACTTCTCGATGGCCGCGGCCGCGGCCGCGATCTGGGTGCGGGCGAACCGGGTGCTGGCGAGCGCCTGCATCGTGATGCTCCGCGACGGTGCCGCGATCGTCAGGTTGACCGGCCGTCCGGTGGGCGTGAACCCGGCCTCCAGGGTGAGTGGCAGATCCCCGATCCCCCCGACGATCCACAGGCCCTTCACCCCGGCGAGCGCATCCTTGGGGACCGATCCCGTGACGGTGAGCCTCGTGCGGATGATGCGCGGAACGGAGCCGTCGATGAGGGTGGCCGTCAACATGGCCCGCTGGACCACGATCTGCGGGGCGAGCGCCGAGATGTTCCCTCCGGGGATCAGCTGGCGGGCGAGGATCTCCCTCGCCGTGCCGGCAGTGAGGTTCAGGAGGAGGGGGACCCGCGAGCTGAGCTCCATTTCGGGCACGTCCCCGAACCGCGCGTCGCCGATCTGGCCCGCCTCCGGAAGCCGGAGCGGGGATCCGGGCCGGAACGTCAGGCCATCCCCCGGGGCCTCGGGGATGACGACGGGGTCGGGTTCGTTGGCGACCGGGAAGTAGATCTTCCCTTCGAGGCCGATGAGACGGATCGCGGGGATGGTGTCGGCCGTCGACGTGTAGTCGGTCACGGAGTACCGGTCACGCTCGGTCCTCTCCGTGAACGTCTCCGTCTGGCGGACGGCGTTCGCGTCGGAGCCCCGGGTGAAGGTGACCTCGATCTTCGCCGAGTACCCGGTGCCGAGCATGCTCGCACGGGCCCGGGAGTAGAGCTCCTTGGCCTCGTCGGAGTCGTTCCCCTGCCCGTTGGCCATCGGTGTCACGGTTGCGATCACCGCGGCGATGATCGCCGCGCCTTTCATGGACATCCTCACGCCACCGCTCCCCTTGTCGATGGCATCTCCATCGGCCCCGGCCGCGGGAACCTGAACCCGCCGCCTCCCGTCCGGGCCGCGCTATCCGCGCAGCCAGACGCCGCAGCTTCGCCTCGCGGCCATGCGGCACGTCCCGACGAGGTGGCCGTGCCGCGACGAGTCGAGGCGGTACGTCCAGCCGTTGCGCGCCGTGGTGCGGAGCGTGAAACCGTGCCGGTCCGGGTGCGCGACGCTCCCGACGGTTCGCCCGCCGGTCGTGCCCCGGCCCCTCACCAGGCGCAGGGACGGGTCGAAGCCCCGGACGCGCCGGGGCGTCAGCCCCCGGAGCGATCCGATGGTGTCGCGATAGAGGCTCACGGCGGCCGCGGCCTCCACCAGCCGGGCGCGGACGTCGAGGGTGTCGATCCAGTCGGACACGGGCATCGTCCGGTCGGGGACGCCGACGTCCGGCTCACCGGGAAGCGCGATCGGATCGAAGCGCGACGCGACGGTCATGCGATGTCCCGCGTAGGCCGCGACCGCTTTCGGGACGCGGACATCGGCGAACGCGTCGGGCGGCACCCACGCGTCGATGTGGACCTGGGTGACGACCAGTCGTCCCGTCCCCTCGTCGACGACGGCCCGGAACGCGGCACTCCGCACCGCGAGGCGGGACGCGACGCGTTCGGCCGTCTTCGCGCCCACGAGGACCTCGGCCACCACCCGCCGCGCGGCGCCGGTCTCCACGGTCGCCCGGAACGCCCTCCGCCCGGCGGCGGGATACGGGACCGGGACGTAGTCGCCCAGCGCATCCGGCGGCGGAACGAACAGCGGTGAGCCCCGCCCGAAGAGGATGGCCGACCGCGGCAGATCGTCGTCCACGACGCTGCGTGGCTCGCCGTCGATCTGGAGGTACAGCCGACCGCCCGTTCCGATGACCCGCGAGACCGGCACGTCACCGAACGGCCACGGCCGCAGATCGGAGATGCTGAACCCTCCGGTCGTCGCGGAGGTGTCGAACGTGAGGACGTCGGTGGACGCGTCACCCGGCGATGCACCGTGCCGGGTCGTGCCGACCCGCACCACCGCGGCGTAGGGGACCGTCATCAGCAGCCCGTAGCCGTGCGCGTACTGCGCAGCCGGCGGGGCGGGGGACGGCGGCGGCGGCGATCCCTCACCCTTGAGCGGTGCCGCCGCGAGTGCGGCGGCGACCACCGATGCCACCGCGGTGCACCATGCGCGTCGTAACAGGGTCATCAGCGGTATACATCGGCAGCAGAGGTCAACCTCGAAAATCTACAGGTTGAACCCGGCCACGGCGACGGTCTGGGAGCACACGAACGGTGCCGGCCGGGCCGCGCTGCTAGTCTGGCGGCGTGTGCTGCCTGCGGGCGGCGCTCGGCATTCGCCGCATGATCCATCGCCTACGGGCGATCAACCAAGACTCTGGAGGCATATTTTGGCCGGATTCGACTCCGAGCCCGCACTCGCGGTGCTGGTCGACATTGAGAACCTCTCGCGCCCCGGCGCACGCAACCGAGGCGACTTCGACATCCATCTGGTGCTGGGCCGCCTGGCCGAGAAGGGACGCGTGGTCGTCAAGCGCGCCTACGCGGACTGGAGCCGCTACCGCGACGCCCGCCGTGAGCTGATGAACGCCGGTCTCGAGCTGATCGAGATGCCGTCGGCGCGCGAAGGCGCCAAGAACCGCGCCGACATCAAGATGGCGGTCGACGCCATGGAGATCGCGTACAGCCGTACGCACGTCACGACCTTCGTCATCGTGTCCGGCGACAGCGACTTCACCCCGCTCATCGGAAAGCTCCGCGAGCTCAACAAGCGGGTCATCGGCATCGGTCGCGACGAGGCGTCGGCCAGCCAGCTCCTCATCGCCAACTGCGACGAGTTCTACTTCTACGACAGCATGGCCAAGAAGGCCACGCCGTACCTCGAAGGCGTCCGTCCCGACGCACTCAGCCTGCTGCGGGAGACCATGGTCGCGCGACAGGGCGAGGGCGACGAGAACCCGCAGGCCAGCGCCGTCAAGGACTCCATGCGCCGGCGTGACCCGGCGTTCAGCGAGTCGGACATCGGATTCTCGACCTTCTCGAGGTTCCTGGAGGACGCGCAGTCCAAGGGCGTCGTCCGGCTCATCACGGACCCGAAGAGCGGCACCTACCTGGTCGAGCTCATCGACGGCGGCAACGGATCCTCGGCCGACTGGCCGAGCGTGAGCGACTCGCGTGGCGGCGCCGCGACCGCGCCGGCCACCGCCGCCGGCACCGCGACCACGGCCGGTGAGCCCG
>CALMEC010000367.1 GCA_937862675.1 uncultured Actinomycetes bacterium | reverse complement strand
GTCGTACGAACCGGTCCGGTCGGCCACCGGCGATGGCAGGCGGCTACCGGTGAGCCGGTACGTGGTGCCGTACACCCTTGAGGCGGGCCGGTCGGCGACCATCGAGCTGACGACTTCGGACGCGAAGATCGAGAAGACGGTTCCGTAGGCACACGGGCGTCGCCACGACAGGCCGCGGTCCGGAGGCGGGACGCCCCCCCGTCGGACCCGACAGGGGGGCGGAACCACCTCGTCGAGACGGTGGCGCGTACCGAGACGACGATCGTCGCCGTCCGTGCAGTGGTCGTCAGGGATCTCGATCGCGGATCATCGTCTCCTCATGGTCGGTGGTCTCCCGCGCATCGGATGACCAGCCCACAGGGGTCGCTCGTCCCCGCATGACGCACCGGGCGCCGTGCCATGATCGCTGCGGCCACAGAGAGCAGACACGAGGGGAGGGCCGCCGGCCGGCGCCCCCCGGAGGAGGCGTCACGGTGCAGATCGCGGTCATCGGTGCGGGTGTCGGAGGGCTGGTGACGGCCATCGGCCTCCAGCGGGACGGACACGAGGTGACGCTGCTCGAACGTCGCGACGACGACGGTGACGTCGGGGCCGGCCTCTCGCTCTTCGGCAACTCCTTCGCGGCGCTGGACGCCCTGGGCCTGGGCGACGTGGTGCGGGCGGTGAGCACCGACGAGATCGCCTGGATGCGCTCGGGCCACCGTCGTCCGGACGGCAGGTGGCTCACCCGGATCCCGCAGGACGCGATCGCGTCGCTCCGCACCATGCACCGGTCGGATCTGCATCGTGCGCTCGTCGCGCAGCTCGCGGAGGGCACGCTGCGGACCGGCTGCGACGCGGCAGTCAGTGATCTCGGCGCGCCGTGGGTGACCGCGGCCGGCCGCATGGAGGACTACGACCTGGTCGTCGTCGCCGACGGGATCCACAGTCCCAACCGGGCGCGACTGGGGCTCGACCCCGGACTGCGCTACGCCGGCTACGTGGCCTGGCGCGGCGTCACCGGCGATCGTGTCGACCTCGGCGGCGCGGCGGGCATCACCTGGGGCAGGGGCCGGCACTTCGGGATGGCCCCCCTCCCGGACGACCGCGTGTACTGGTTCGCCACCCTGAACACGCCGCCCGGCGGAGGGAACGACGACGAGCACGCCGAGGTCATGCGGTTGTTCGCGGGCTGGCACGCACCCGTCGCCGAGCTGCTGCGCGCGACGGATCCGGACGCCGTCCTCCGCCACGACATCCAGGACCTGGCCGAGCCGCTGCCCACGTACGTGAGGGAGCGCGCCGTCCTGCTGGGCGACGCCGCGCACGGCATGACGCCGGACCTGGGGCAGGGGGCGGGGCAGGTGATCGAGGACGCGGCCACCCTCGTGCTGCTCATGCGCGGGGCGCGCGGAACGGCCGACGTCCCGGACGTGCTCGGCCGGTACGACCGGCTCCGGCTGCGCCGCACACGGAGGATGCTGCTGCGGTCGCGTCGTGCCGGGCGGATGTCGCGTAGGAGCGGTCGCGTCGCCACGACCGTCCGCGACGCCGTCATGCGCGTGACGCCCGGCGTCGTCATCGGCCGGACACTGCAGTCGCTGATCGACTGGACACCCGCCGAGGCACGACGGTCATGACGCCGTTCTGATGCGCCACCGGGGCCGCGGGTCGGCGCGGGCCCGCCACGTCGGGAACCATGCCGATGGCAGAGTGTCGTCGGACGACGGGGGGAGACCGCATGGAGGACATGTCAGCTGAGGAGGGGATCCGCGACCGTGCGGCCGGCGCGCTGGTCGGGCTGGCCGTGGGCGACGCCGTGGGCTGCACCGTCGAGTTCAAGGCACCTGGCACGTTCACGCCGGTGTCGGACATGGTCGGCGGGGGTCCCTTCGGCCTGCCGCCGGGATCCTGGACGGACGACACCTCCATGGCGATGTGCCTCGCGGAGTCCATCCTCGACACCGGCGGGCACGATCCGGCGGATCAGCTCCGCCGCTACGTGATGTGGTGGCGCGGGGGGTACTGGTCGTCCACCGACAGCTGCTTCGACATCGGCACCACGACGGTCGCGGGTCTCCAGAGGTTCGAGAGCACCGGCGCCGTGACCGACGACGTGATCGACCACGAGAAGGCGGCCAACGGCTCGCTCATGCGCCTGGCCCCCGTTCCGGTCCGCTGGCACGCGGACCCGGCGGAGGCCGTCGAGCGCTCCGCCGAGTCCAGCCGGACCACCCATGCGGCTGAGCGCCCGGTCGATGCGTGCCGGCTCCTGGGCGCCATCCTGGCCGCGCTGACCCGGGGCGACGACCCGGACGAGGTGCTCTCGCCCGGCTTCTGGGGCTTCGGGCGCCTGCACCCGCAGGTGGAGGCGGTCGCCCGCGGGTCGTGGGGGCGCCGGGAGCCCCCGGAGATCCGTGGATCGGGTTTCTCCGTCGCATCCCTGGAGGCCGCGCTGTGGGCCGTCGCGGGCGCCGGCGACTTCCGGCAGGCCGTCCTGCGTGCGGCGAACCTGGGGGACGACGCCGACACCACCGCGGCCATTGCGGGCCAGATCGCGGGCGCCCGCTGGGGATGGCGGGCGATCCCGGCCGCGTGGCGCGAGCGCGTGGTGGACGAGGACCGCATCCGCGCCCTCGCCCTGCGTCTCGTTGCGGCGGGACGTGAACCGGTCGCACCGGACGTGCCGTGGCCGCACGACGCGTTCCTCCACGCCTTCTGGGTGCATCCCGGCCGTGTGCTGGCCGGTGAGTATCCCGGTGACGCGGATCCCCGGCGGGCCGAGCGCAAGGTGAACCTCCTGATCGACCACGGCGTGCGCACGTTCATCGATCTCACGGAGACGCGCGATCCGCTGACGCCGTACGCCGGATGCGTCCAGCGCGCGGCGGCGGCCCGCGACCTCGATGTCCGGTACGAGCCCTTCCCGATCCCCGACATGTCCGTGGTGCCCGACGCCGCCTACGACGTCGTCACGGAGATGATCTGCGAGGGCGTCCGCCGGGGCGTCGTCTACGTCCACTGCTGGGGCGGCGTCGGTCGCACCGGGACGGTCGCCGGCTGCCTGTACGTGGACGACGGCATGGGCGGCGACGCGGCGCTCGAGGCGCTCCGGAGCGCGCGTGCCGGCACGCGCAAGGCACACCGTCCCGCACCGGAGAACGAGACGCAGGCGGATGTGGTGCGCCGCCGGGCGGCACGGCGGCGGGACCGCTGAACGGGGCGGTCGCGGTCGGTTCCACGGGCCGGCGGGCGGGGCCGCGGGGGGTTGTTTGGCCCGAGCCCCCGGCGGGCGGGGGCCCGGGGGGAAGGCAGCGGGTTTTGGTCCCGCGATCGGGGGTTCGAATCCTCCCGCCCCAACGGCTTTCCCCGATCGAGAGGATCCCAGGAAGACATGGGTGTCGGAGCAGTTGTGATGGCCGCGGGCAAGGGGACGCGCATGCGTTCCAAGACACCGAAGGTGCTTCATCCGATCGCTGGTCGTCCGCTCGTCGGCTGGGTGCTCGACGCACTCGCCGGCTCGCGCGTCCGGCACACCGTGGTGGTGGTCGGCCACGGTGCCAAGGAGGTGGCCGCGGCACTGCCCGCGGGCGCCACGACGGCCGTGCAGCGTCAGCAGAACGGCACGGGCCACGCCGCACAGGTCGGGCTGCGGGCACTCGACACGGACTGCGACACCGTCGTCGTCCTCTCGGGCGACACGCCGCTCCTGGGCCGCGACCTCATCCGCGACGTCCTGCGCGTGCACCGGCGCTCGGGACGGGGTGCGACCGTCGTCAGCACGGTCCTGCCCGACGCCGGCTCGTACGGCCGCGTCATCCGCGGCGAGGGGCGGGTGCGCGTCGTGGAGGCCCGTGACGCGACGCCGGAGGAGCTGGAGGTCACCGAGATCAACGCCGGTCTCTACGTGTTCGACCGTGCGGAGATCACCCGCGCGCTGCGGAAGGTGAAGCGCGACAACGCGCAGGGCGAGGCGTACCTGCCCGACGCCCTGGCGCACATCTCGGGTGGCGTCGGCGTCTACCGCTCGGACGACCCCAACGTCGTGCTGGGCGTCAACAGCCGCGTCGAGCTGGCCGAGTGCGAGCGCATCGTGCAGGACGGCCTGCGCCACGACCTGATGGTCGCCGGCGTCACGATGCCCGACCCCGAGCGCGTCTACCTGGACGCGGACGTCACGGTCGGCCAGGACAGCGTCCTCCACCCGGGGGTGCACCTGCGCGCGGGCACCCGCGTGGGCGAGGACTGCGTCATCGGCCCGGACGCCGTCATCAGCGGATGCACCGTCGGGGACCGGACGACCGTCCTGTTCGCCCACCTCAACGACTCCGTCGTCGGCGACGACTGCAGCGTCGGCCCGTTCGCCTACCTGCGTCCGGAGGTCGTCATGGAGAACGGGTCCAAGGCGGGCACCTACGTCGAGCTCAAG
>CALMEC010000366.1 GCA_937862675.1 uncultured Actinomycetes bacterium | reverse complement strand
TTCTTGGCGTTGTCCCAGGCGCCACCACCCGAGGTCATCGAGATGGCGACGAAGATGCCCGTGACGATCACGCCGAGGAGCAGACCGCCGAGCATCTCGGCACCGTTGGTCTTCCCGAAGATGAACGCGACGATGATCGGAACCACGATCGGGATCAGACCGGGCACCAGCATCTGCCGCTGCGCGGACTTGGTCACGATGGTGACGCAGCGGGCGTAGTCCGGCCGCTCCGTCCCCTCCATGATCCCGGGCTTCTCCTTGAACTGATCGCGCACGTCCTGCACGACCTGGGCACCCGCACGTCCGACGGCCTCCATGGAGAGCGCACCGAAGATGTACGGCATCATGCCTCCGATGAGGAGACCGATCACGACGAACGGGTTGGTGAGCTCGAAGTTGAGCGAACCGAAGAACGCTGCGTCCGCGTGGCGGAGTTCCTCGATGTACGACACGAACAGCACCACGGCCGCGAGGCCGGCCGAACCGATGGCGTAGCCCTTGGTGACGGCCTTGGTGGTGTTGCCGACCGCGTCGAGCGGGTCGGTGACGCCGCGGACGTCGGCCGGAAGCTCCGCCATCTCGGCGATGCCACCCGCGTTGTCCGTGATGGGGCCGTACGCGTCGAGCGCGACGACCACACCGGTGAGCGACAGCATGGCCATGACGGCCACACCGATGCCGTAGATACCGGCCAGCTCGTACGAGGCGGCGATGCCGCCGGCGATGACGATGACCGGAGCGGCCGTGGCCTTCAGGCTGACCGCGAGACCCGCGATGATGTTGGTCGCGTGCCCCGTCTCCGACGCCTTCGCAACGCTCTTGACCGGCTTCCACGCGGTGCCGGTGAAGTACTCCGTGATGGCGACGAGGAGAATCGTGACGCCCAGACCGACGATCGCGCACCAGAAGTAGCGGTCCCATCCGATCTCGGAGTTGACGCCGTCCATCAGCCCCTTGGTGACGGGGATGAAGCCGACGGCCGAAAGGATCGTCGCGACGCCCAGACCCGTGTAGAGCGCGGCGGTGACGTTGCCCTTCGCACCGACCTTGACGAACCAGGTGCCGATGATGGAGGTGACGATCGAGACCGCACCGAGAGCCAGCGGGAAGAGGATCGCGTTCTTGAGCGCGTCACCCGTGAAGTACAGGGAGCCGAGGAGCATCACGGCCACGGTGCTCACCGCGTACGTCTCGAAGAGGTCGGCGGCCATGCCGGCGCAGTCGCCGACGTTGTCACCGACGTTGTCGGCGATGACGGCCGGGTTGCGCGGGTCGTCCTCCGGGATGCCCGCCTCGACCTTTCCGACGAGGTCGGCACCGACGTCGGCGCCCTTGGTGAAGATTCCACCGCCAAGTCGTGCGAACACGGAGATGAGGGAACCACCGAACGCGAGACCGACGAGCGGCTTGACCGCGTCGCTGACCTTCGCCGGGTCGTCGGACGATCCGCCGAGGATCAGGAAGTAGGTCGCGACGGCCAGAAGACCGAGACCCACGACCAGGAGGCCGGTGACCGCACCGCCCTTGAAGGCGACGCCGAGCGCGGGCTTGAGTCCCCCGCGGGCCGCCTCCGCCGTCCGGACGTTGGTCCGCACGGAGACGTTCATTCCGATGAAGCCGGCCGCGGCGGAGGCCACGGCACCGATGAGAAAGCCGATCGCCGCCTTCCACCCGAGCAGCGGCGAGTCCACCGCGCTTCCGAGTACGCCGAGGACGACGAAGAGCACCACGGCTACAGCACCGATGATGCTGTCCTGGCGGTTGAGGTATGCCTTCGCACCCTCCTGGCCCGCGCGGGCGATCTCCTGCATCCGCTCGTTTCCGGCGGGCTGCTTCAGCAGGTAGACGATGAGGCCGATGCCATAGGCGACGGCCAGAAGACCACAGATGATGGCGACCACGATTGTGCGGTCCGCCCAAAAACCAGACAAGATATCTCCCCCATTTCTTCGGGTCTGCATCGAGTGCGTGGCCGCCGGACATGTGCACCGCCCAGCGCTTCGGCCCCGAAATGGCGATCTTTTCTATCACAGCTGGCGGTCGGCACCGAGGAGTGCCAACCGACGGCAAGGACCCGGTCAGCCTACCCCGGACGCCCGGAGAAGGTCCGTCGCGATGACCGGCGGCCGCCGCCGCAGTGCCGTTTCCGCCCCGGCCCGTCCCGTCCCCGTCGCCGGCGGCCGGTCCCTCGTTCCTCCGGTGGCACGGGTCACGACGCGAGAAGGGTCCTTCCCGGGCGGACGACGCTACGGTCCCGCACATGGACCGACTCGCACTCATCATCTTCGCCGCCGTCGGGGGCGGGGCGATCGCCGCTCAGGCACCGATCAACGCACGTCTCCGTGTTGCCGTGGGCTCGCCCCTCCTCAGCGCCGGCCTCTCGTTCCTCGTGGGGACGATCGTCCTCTTCGGCGCCGTGCTGGCCACCAACGCGGCCGGCGGGATCGCCGACGCGGGATCCGCACCCTGGTGGGCATGGCTCGGGGGGTTCGCCGGGGCCGCGCTCGTCACCGCGACCCTGATGGCCGCGCCGAGGCTGGGGGTCACCGTCACCATGGTCGCCGTGGTGGCCGGCCAGCTGGTCGTCGGAGCCCTCGTCGACCGCTTCGGCTGGCTGGACGTCCCTGCCCGGCACCTCTCCGCAGGACGGATCACCGCGATCCTCCTGATCGTCGTGGCGCTCGTCCTCCTGATCCGGGAGAGCTGAGCGCCACGGCCGCAGGACGCTAGCGGGCACCCTCCAGGGCGTTCGCCGCGTGAGGGTCCGGCTCGGTCGGGACCTTGGGGATCACGTGGAACAGGAGCCGGCGGAGCTTGTCGTTGTTCGCCCCGAAGGTCGCCACCACCTCGGCGTGCGAGACCGGCGGGACGCCCTCCACACCGACGTCGTAGTCCGTGATGAGCGACACGTTCGCGTAGCCGATCTCAAGCTCCCGCGCGAGATATCCCTCCGGATACGCCGTCATGTTGATGACCTCCCACCCGGCCGAGCTGAACCACTTGCTCTCCGCCCGCGTGGAGAAGCGCGGCCCCTGGATCACGACGACGGTGCCGGTCTCGTGGACGGGGATGTCGAGTTCCCTGCAGCCGTCGATGAGAAGCTGCCGCAGCACCGGGCTGTAGGGATCGGCCGCACTCACGTGGGTCGTGATCGGCCCGTCGTAGAAGGTGTCGCGACGACCGGTGGTGCGGTCGACGAACTGGTCGCAGACCACGAAGTCGCCGATCTTCACATCCGCCTGCAGGCTCCCGCTGGCGCAGGGACCGAAGATGAAGTCGACGCCGAGCTCCTTCATGACCCACAGGTTGGCGCGGTAGTTGATGGCGTGCGCCGGCAGCTCGTGGTCCACCCCGTGGCGCGGCAGGAACGCCACCGACCGTCCCTCGAGCTTTCCGAGGAAGACCTTCGACGACGGCAGCCCGTACGGCGTGTCGACCGCGACCGCCTCCACGTTGTCCAGGAACGAATAGAACCCGGATCCCCCGAAAACCCCGATCTCAGCGTCAGCCACTCGACAACCCTCCACGTTGATTTGCCGGGGAGCGCGAACTCCCCATCTCCTGCACCTCGTTCACCGGACGTGCCGATGCGATCCGCCCGCGGGATTCCGGCGACCCGTCAGGTCCCCGGCGTCCACAGGCCGGAGTCACCCGGCTTCTTGCCGGGACCGTCCGGCGTCCAGAGTCCCGAATCGGCCTCGGGCTCGTCGGGAGCGGACGCCGCGTTCGACGCCTCCTCCTCCGCGGCCCGGGCGTACAGCATCTGGAGCTGCGCCAGCGGTTCACGGAACGGGCGCGCCTGGGCGGCGCCCCCCTCGGCCTCGATGACCGCCACCAGTGCGCGCAGGGTCTCGATGGCGAGACGTGCCTGCGGCAGATCACGGCGAGCCGCCCCCTCGGGTCCCAGTCCGATCCGGATTCCGGCGAGGTCGGCGAACGTCGCCATCGTCTGCATGACGAAATCACGGACCGGACGCTCCGCGAGCTGACGCGCCATCTCCCGCATCAGCTCCTCGGCGTTCATCTGGCCGGGGTCGGGCCCGCCGGTCGGGGCGTCGGTGCGGGGTGGCTCGTCGGTCATATGACCATCTCCTTCTGAAGCTCGTCGCGCATGGCGAGGGCGGATGTCCGCGTGCGCTCGATGACCGCCTCCACGACCTCCGCCGGAGAGCCCAGCTTAGCGAGGAGATCCAGTTGCCAGAGTGCGCCGTTGTCACCCTCGATCAATTGGCGGGCGTCATCGATGAAGCGACGCAGGCCGAGACCGTCGACGACCGGATCGACCCAGTCGCACAGGGCCGTCAGGGCGTTCCGGGTGGGTCGTTCACGTGCCGTGTCGAGGTCGATCATCATCCCCTCCTGCCCGTACCGGATGGCACGCCAGAGGTTCTCCTCGAGGACCCGGTCGGCATGTGCCGGCAGAGGTTCCCCGTCGTCGTACGCCGCCGCGAAACGGGCGATGGCCGCGTAGGCCAGGGCCATGACGGCCACGGCGTGACGCATGTCCGTCTGGCCGTCGCAGATGCGCACCTCGATGGTCCCGAAGCTGTGGTGCGGACGGATGCTCCACCAGATCTGGGTGCTCTTGCGGATGGAGTTCGACGTCTCGAGGAACCGGATGTAGTCGGCGTACTCCCGCCAGTCCCGGAACGCGTCCGGGATGCCGCAGCGCGGGAAGCTGCGGACGAACACCTGGGTGCGTGTCGAATGCAGCCGTGTGGCGCGCCCCATGAAGATGGGACTGTTGGCCGAGACGGCGAGCAGCTCCGGGAGGACACCGCGCATCGCGGTCATGATCGCGATGGCCCGGTCCGCGTCGCGGATCCCGCAGTGCAGATGAGTCGACCAGGTGTTGTTGGTCCACGCCACGTATCCGAGCGTCTCGTCCAGGAGCCGGTAGTGGGGGGTGTCGATGAGCCGCTGGTCCTCCCAGCGGCTGAAGGGATGGACACCCGTGATGCCGAGGTCGACGCCCACGCGGTCCGCCACGTCGATCGCCGCGAGGCGACCCTCGACGAGCTCCCGGGCAGCGGTTGCGAAGGTGTCGTGCTTGACGGTCCGGTATTCGATCTCGCTGGCGATCAGCTCACCGGCGAAACGTTCCGCGATGGGCTCCGGCACGGCCCCCATCACGTCCTCGAACCGGTTGGTGAGCGCCCGGGTCTCACGATCGAGGATCTGGTACTCCTCCTCGAGCCCCACGGTGAAATCGGTGGAGTCGGCGAACCGCGCTTCGACTCCCTCCAGGAGGCCCTGTGAATCCGGTGCGGTCACTGCGGCCGAGTGTAGCAACGCCGCCCGGAGCACCCGCCCCGCCGGTCCGCATGTGCCCGGCGGGCGGACCGCCCCCCCCCTCGGGGCGGCCGCGGAGCACGGGCGGAACGCCCCTCAGTCCGCCACGTCACCGTCGACGCAGAGATCGGCGAACTGACGTGCCGACCGTGGTGTGAGGCCCCGGTCGACCGCGAACCGGCGCGCGCGCGACTCGAAGGACTCGGGGAGCGTGCCGAGTCGCCGCACCACGAGCGACCGCGCGACATCGAGGAACTGCTCCACCGTGAGCGCACCGAAGCCGATGCGCAGACCGAACCGGCTGGCCAGCGCGGAGCGCTCCCCGCGGCCGAGGTGCTCCTCCAGGTCGTCCTCCCGCTCGGACCGCGTCTCGTGGATGAGGCGCATCCGGTTGGAGGTCGCCCAGACGGCCACGTTGGCAGGGCGCGCCGAGGCGTCGCCCTCCAGCATGGCCCGGAGCTCGCGATCGGTGCGCTCGCGGTCGTCGAACACCAGGTCGTCAAGGACGATCACGCACCGGGGTCCCGCTCCCCGCAGGCCGTCCATCACGGCGCCGAGCGTGGACATCTCGCCCCGGTCGATCTGGACGAGCCGGAGACCGTCGTCGGCGAACTCCGACGCGAGGGCGTGGACGGTGGTGGACTTCCCGGTGCCGGGCGGACCGTAGAGCAGGACGTCGACCGGCGGCGCGCCCGCGACGAACGCACGGAGCACCGAGGCGAGGCGCCCGCGGATCTCCCCTCCGCCCACCAGGTCCTCCTCGCGCACCACGTCCGGATGCGCGATGCCGCCCGGCACACCGCCGACGACGCGCAGCACGCGGTGGACGGCCAGCGCACCGACCCCCTCCCGCAGGTGGAAGTCGGCCACCGCGCCGGCCAGCGCGTCCCATCCCCCGCCGGCCGCCATGCGGGCCGAGAGATCGGCGGCCGCACGCGGGAGTGCGATCGCGGACGCCGGCAGCTCGTCCTGATCGGGGACGTAGTCCCCCAGCCCGTGGACGTCGAGTGCCGCACGGAGGTCCTGGTGGGCGAGTCGCCCCAGACGGCCGAGCTCACGGGCGAGGACGCGCTGCGGGCGCTCGCCCAGTCCGGTGCGCGCGGCGTCCGGGAGCGGCCCGGTCGCCGCCAGGACGCGCCGGGCGACCGAGAACGGGACCGACGTGTCGAGGGTGACCAGGGCTCCCGCCACGCGCCGCGCGTTCCCGGGCGACGGGTCGTCGGCCAGGTCGAGGAGCGGCCCGACGAGCGGGTCGTCGTGCAGCGGCGCGTATCCGATGAGCGGTGTCTTCACGTGTCGGTGTCTCGGTTCGGCGGACGGGTCGACCCACGGACCCGGTTCGCGCACCGGGATCGACGGCCGGCCGACGATAGCACGACTTGTCTGACAAGTTGTCCGCACGTCGGCTCCGTGCGGGCCGCTCCGCCGACGGCACGGCGGACCGTCAGGTCAGATAGAAGTAGAGCGCGTAGAGAAGCTCGACGGCCGGGCTGGACGTGTGGACGGTGACGTCGGACGGAACCGTCAGGAGCGCGTCGGAGTAGTTGAAGATGATCTTCACCCCGGACGCGACGAGGTCGTCCGCCACCATCTGCGCCGCGTGGCTCGGCACGGCCATCACGCCGACCATGATCCCGTCCTCCGCCACGACCTGCGGCAGGTCCGAGTAGTGCCGGACCGTGAGGTCGCCGACCCTCTGCCCCACCTTGTCCGGGTCGACATCGAAGATCGCCGAGATCCGGAAGCCGTGATCGACGAACACGCCGGAGCTGGCGATCGCCAGACCGAGGTTGCCGGCCCCGAACAGGGCGATGTTGTGCTGACCGGAGGTGCGCAGGATCTTGCGGATCTGCGCGATGAGCATGTCGATGTCGTACCCGACCCCCCGCTTGCCGAACTTGCCGAACCCCGAGAGGTCGCGACGGATCTGCGTCGGGTTGACGTTGGTGTACTCCGAGATCGCCTGCGACGAGATGGAGACCTTCCCCATCTTCTTGGCCTGGGTGAGCACCTGGAGATAGCGCGAGAGTCGCGCCGCGACCCCGAGGGTGAGTCGATCCTGCGGCATGGCCGTGTCCTTCTGTACGCGGAGCCGTCCGGATTGTGAGGCTCGGTCACAAACAATGCCGCGACCGACCGGTCGTGTCAAGTGTTACTTGAGGACGAACGGCCCGCTCAGCCGCACCATCCGTCGGCCGTCCGGCGCGACGGCCCGGACCCGCACCCGGTAGCGGCCGGCGGCGACCTGTTCGCCCGATGCGGTCCGGCGCGTCATCGAGAACCGGTAGGCGCCGGAGGGCCATTCCGCCTCGACCTGGTCGGAGCTCATGAGGACGGGCTCCCCGGTTGTGGCGCCCCCGGCCGGGACCAGCCACACCTCCAGGGACCGCGCGGTGCCACCGCCCGTGATCCCGATCGTGACCTGTGCCATGGCCGACCGCGTGTTGACGGTGGGAACCGCGAGGCGCGTCACCGACGTCTCCGGCGGCACGATGACGAACGGCGCGGTCGCGACGACCTTCCCGTCGCCGTCGACCAGAGCCAGTGTCGAGTCCGACGGGGGGAAACCGGCGGGGACGGTGACGTTCATCGTGGCGCGGCCGTGCGCCGCCAGCGGAGTCTCTTCGCCGGGTGCCACGACCGTCCCGCCGTTGCGGATGATGGCCGCGCGGAGACGCAGCGGCGCGTCGGTCATCGAGCTGACGGCGAACGAGACGGTCCCGGCCGGCGCGTGCTGGGCGCGTCGCAGTGACACGATGGACGGTTCGATCGCGACGGGCCGCGCCTGCGGTGCACGGAGGAGCCCGGCGCCCTGGGCGCTGGCGGGCTCACCCGGAAGCGACTCCGCCGACTGGACGATGACGCTGCGCACCTGCGCCGGCGTGACGTCCGGCTCGTCGGTGCGGAGCCGGAGGACCGCGGCCGCGACCTCCGCCGCCGCGGGACTCGTGCCGCTGATCCGGGCGGTGAGCAGTTCCGGACCGTCCCCGGGATACGCCGCCTGCACGTCCACGCCGGGGGCGATCACATCCGGTTCGGAGTGCCCCTCGCCCGTGGGTCCTCGTGACGAGAACGAGGCGACGTGCTCGCCCGTCGCCGTGACCGGATCCGCCGACATGGTGACCGTCAGATCGCGGTGGTCGAGCAGCGTCCGCCCCTGCTCACGCCCGAGGCCGACGACGGGGACGGGGATGATCGTGTCGGCGGCGATCCCGGGAAAACGCCCGTCGCCGTTCTGGTCCCAGACCGCCAGGCCCCGCGCACCGGCCTGGGCCGCAAGCCGGGCCTTCTCGGGGATGGTGTCGCCTCCGCGTGCCACGACGACAAGCGCGCCGCGGACCCGGCTCTGTCCGCGTCCGTCCACGTACTCGGACAGGGTGCTCCCGGTGCCCACGCCGTCGGAGCCGGAGAGGACGACGACCGGGAGGCCGTCACCGGTGGGTGATGCGCCCATGAGGGGCAGGCCCGTCAGCCGGGCCGAGGCGGGGCCGATGGACAGGGCGAGCGAACCGGTGCGCGGGGGCGTGGTGGCACCGGCAGCGCCGACGGTGAGCACGGACTCGGATGCCGCCGGACCGGCCACCGGCCCCGTCGCCGCGTCGCCGGAGGGGGCGTCG
>CALMEC010000365.1 GCA_937862675.1 uncultured Actinomycetes bacterium | reverse complement strand
GCGTCTTCTGGCCCTTGACGCCGCGGCCGCCGGTCTTGCCCTTGCCGGAGCCGATACCGCGGCCCACTCGTTTCGAGTTGTGGCGCGAACCGGGGCGTCCGGCGATCTGGTTGAGTTTCATCGCACTAAATCCTTGCGCTTACTTCTTGTCTTCGACGACGCGCACTAGATGCGCGACCTTCGCGATCATGCCGCGAATCTGCGGCGAATCCTTGAGCGTGCGCCGGCGGCCGATCTTGTTCAGCCCGAGGCCGATCAGCGTCGCTTCCTGCTGCGGCTTGCGGCGGATCTCGCTCGCCGTCTGTTCGATCGTGATCGTTTTGCTCATGTTTTTTGATCCTGATTAGTCGGCCGCTTCCGCATCGACCTTGCCGCGGCGCGACTGCAGTTCCGAAACCTTCATGCCGCGGCGTGCCGCCACCGAACGCGGGGCATCCTGCAGCTTGAGGCCGTTAAAGGTCGCGCGAACCATGTTGTACGGGTTCGACGAGCCAAGCGATTTCGCGACGATGTCGGCGACGCCGACCGTCTCGGTCTTCGCGTCGCGATGGAGGGAGGCGCACCGGACGATGCCACCGACGTGCTCCTGCTGGGCCGGGTGCCGGATGCGGACATGCCGGCGCTCTACCGGGCGGCCGACGCCCTCGCGTTCCCGTCGACGCGTGAGGGGTTCGGGCTGGTGGTCCTGGAGGCGCTGGCGTCGGGGGTCCCGGCGGTCGTTGCCGATCTGCCCGCGCTCCGCGAGTACCTGACCGACGCACGGGACTGCCTCATGGTCCCGCCCGGGGATTCGGCGCCCCTGTCGGATGCGATCGTCCGGGCGGTGCGCGACGCGGAGCTTCGTGACGCCCTTCGTGTCGCCGGGCGCGAGACCGCACGCCACCTCACCTGGGAGAGGTCGGCGCGCGAGCACGAGGGGATCTACCGGGCGGTCCTCGCCGGCCGGATCGTCCCGCCGATCGCCACGGAGTAGGGCACGGCCAGCGCGAGGGCGGGCACGCCGATCCGGCCGGCCGGCCGGTGGTCCGGCGACGGCCGGACGTCCGACGCGAGGGCGGCGGCGAGTGCACGCAGGCGGGGGACCGCCCGGTGGACGCCGGCGACGAGGAGGCCGATGACGGGCATCGCGGCCAGCCCGAGCCACAGCGGGACCGCCACGTGTGCGCCGATCATCGCGTAGGCCACGGCGTGGGGCAGTGAGCCGATCGCGGTGCCGAGGAGGAACGTCGACGGACGCAGACGGGTCAGCCCGCCCATGTAGGAGAACACGTCGAACGGCATCCCCGGGACGAGACGGGCGATGACGACCCCGGGCAGGCCGTGCCGCTCGATGGTCCGGTTGGCCGACGTGAGGGTGCGCGAGCGGCGGCAGAGGCGCTCGGCGAAGGAGCGACCGAAGGTCCGCGCGATCATGAAGCACGCGCCCGCAGCGGCGATCCCGCCGACCCAGGTGACGATCGCGCCCCAGAAAGACCCGAAGACGACACCGTTCACGAACGGGACGATGAATCCGGGCACCGGAGCGACGACGCCCTGCATGACGTTGAGGCCGATGGACGCGAGAGGGGCGAGCGGGCCCAGCCCGGCGAGGGTCGCGCGGACCTCCTCGGGATCTGCCGCGAAGAGGCCGAAGGCGCTCTGCAGCGGGCCTCCCACCCAGAGGGCGGCGAGGACGAGGATGGCGCCGACGGCGGCGGCGACGGCTGCTGTGCGACGGAACCAGGTGAGACGGACGATGCGGGGCATGTCCGCTCTATCGGCATTCGCGGCCCGAACGTCAAGGGGTGATCGTCACATCGACGCCGCCGATGCCGCGACGGGCCCGGCTCCGACGGCTCGGACGTGACGCCGCGGCCGAGATGATCGATCCGAGGTCTCGCGGCGTGGTGGGTGTCCTCGGCGGCGCCGATGTGCCACCAATCCCCCGCCCGCTCCTGACCAGCCACCGGGCGACTCGAGCAGGCGACCAGCGTGCCCTTCGGCGCTCGGCGACGCCCCCTCATCCACCGGTGACGCGCCCCACATCCACGATCCCGTGGAATCAACCGTCTAAGGGTCGGTCGGCTCCTCGGCCGGCTGCGGTGCGTCCTGGGTGGGCTCCCAGCCGCTCGACAGTGCGCGGCGACGGCAGAGGGCACAGACCGAGCGCCGGAACTGGCGCCGTCCCCGGTTGTCCATCACGTGGTAGGTCTCTCCCGCGAGCATGCGGCGTCCGCAGATCTCGCAGGTGCGTCCCTCGGCGTTTCGGCGAATTGTCTTGATCATGCTCGCCGCAGAGTAGACGAGCCGGCGATCCCATGGAGCGGACCGTGGCCGATGCACACCGGGCTCCGTGGATCCCGCGCGAGCATCGGACCCGTGGGCGGTAGGATGTCGCGCGTGACCTGGCTCAACGACCATCTCGTCCTCCTCTCGGCCGTCCTTCTCGTCGCCCTCGTCGCGATCGGCGTGATCGTCATCGTGGTGCGGGGGATCGCGCTGGTCCGGAGGATCTCCGCCAGCCGTCGCGCCGTCGATCCCCATGTGGCCACCCTGACCCAGAGCATCGGGCAGGCGGAGGCCCGCGTCGACGGGATCGCGGGTGAGCAGCAGGAGCTCCTGGAAACGATCGAGCGGGTCACGGCCCGGACGGACGAGCTGGGGCGTCTCGTGGGTGCGGCGAGTGCGGCGATCGCGGTGCTGCGCTCACCGTTGCGGTATTTCGGGCGGTAGGCGGATGAGCGGGCGCCCATGAAGGTCGGCATCGTCGACATCGGGTCGAACTCGCTGCGGATCTTCCTCTGCAGCGGGCTCTCGGACGGGCAGCCGGAGGGCGAGCGCATTGCCACGGTCACGGCCCTGCGCCGCGGCGCGGCGGCCGACGGAACCGTCACGCCGGAGGCGCTCGACCGTCTGGACGCGTGCCTCGCCGACTACGGCGAGCGGCTCCGCGGGTTCGGTGCGGACGAGGTGGTCGCCGTCGGGACGAGCGCCGTGCGCGACGCACCCAACCGGGACGAGGTGACGGCGCGGGTGCGCGCCCGCCTGGGGACCGACCTGCAGGTGCTCAGCGGCCCGCAGGAGGCGGAGATGTCCTATGTCGGCGCACGGCTCGCGGTGACGGGCGACGACGAGATCACGGTCATGGACATCGGCGGCGGGTCGACCGAACTCGTCCGCGGGGATGCCGACGGGCCGACGATGGCCGTCAGTCTCGACATCGGTTCGGTCCGGTGCACGGACGCCCGCCTGCACACGGATCCCCCCACGCATGCCGAGCGCGACGGCCTCATCGGTGCGGCCAGGGACGCGGCCTCCGACGTGTTCACCGTCATCGGTCGCGGTCGCCCCATGGTCGGGGTAGCCGGCACGATCACGACGCTCGCCGCCATCGTGATCGGCGAGTACGACCCGGCGCGCGTTCACGGCGCCGTTCTCACCCGCGACGTCGTGGAGGGCCTGGCCGACCGGCTCGGTGACATGCCGCTGGCCGACCGGCGTGCCGTGCCGGGCCTGCATCCGGATCGTGCGCCCGCGATCGTGGCCGGTGCGTGCATCGCCGTCGGGGCGATGCAGGCCGCCGAGGTCGACCACCTGACCGTGAGCGAGCGCGACCTTCTCGACGGAGTGGCCCTTCGCCTCACCTCCCTCGGCGGGTAACACCCGACCATGGTTGACGAGGCCGCATCGCAGAACGGGACGTCCGACGCCGACATCACGAGCGGCGACCACGTCAACACCATCGACGGACTGGCAGAGGCCGTCCGGGGGATCACGTCGCCCCAGGACGAGCGGCGGATGATCTTCGCCCGGGGTGAGAACTACCGGCACATCCGTCACGCCCAGATCATGGAGCGCTGGCCGATCATCGCCGAGCCCTGGGCGCGGCGCATCGAGATGCGCCGGGTCGCCATCGACCGCACGCCCGGTGCCGCCACGTTCGGGCGGTAGTGGTGCCCGCCCGACGATTAACCTGACGCCACGCGCCGGAGTGGCGGAACTGGCAGACGCGGGGGACTTAAACTCCTCTCCCCTCGGGGGTCCGGGTTCGATTCCCGGCTCCGGCACCTTCCACGAGACGGACAGCGGTCGGCACGGCGTCGGGGCCCTGCGGGCCCGCGGCACCGACGGTGGCCGACGTGCCGTGTCGTTCACGTACGGTGAGGCATCATGATCGACGTCCGCAACCTCACGCGACGCTTCGGCGACCTGACGGCGGTCGGCGGCGTCTCGTTCGCCGTCCTCGACGGGGCCATCACCGGATTCGTGGGAGGCAACGGGGCAGGCAAGACGACCACCATGCGCATGATCACGGGCCTCCTCGCGATCGATGACGGCGAGGTCCGGTGGGACGGCGCCCCGATCACCGCGGATCAGCGGAGGTCCATCGGCTACATGCCCGAGGAACGGGGTCTCTACCCGAAGCAGGGGATCCTCGACCAGCTGGTCTACTTCGGCGTCCTGTCGGGCATGTCGTCCGGTGACGCCCGGGACACCGTGATGGAGTACCTGGAGCGCTTCGGACTGGCGGAGCGGGCGTCGGAACGGGTCGAGAAGCTCAGCCTGGGCAACCAGCAGCGGGTGCAGATCATCGCCGCGCTGGTCCACCGGCCCCGGGCGCTCGTCCTCGACGAGCCCTTCTCCGGCCTGGACCCGGTCGCCGTCGACCGCATGGTCGACCTCCTTCGCGAACAGGCCGATCGCGGCATCCCGGTGCTCTTCTCCAGCCATCAGCTCGACCTGGTCGAGCGCATCTCGGACCGCGTCGTCATCCTGGCCGGGGGACGGGTCGTCGCGGACGGCGGGGTGATGGAACTGCGCGAACGCGGCGGTGTCGTCCACCGCCTGGTGACGACCGCCGACGTGGGCTGGCTGGCGTCGTCACCGGACGCCGCGTCGTTCGTCCGCAGAGACGACGGTGCCACCGTGACGCTGGTGGACGCCGCCGGCGCGGACCAGAGGCTGCTGGCCGAGGCGCTCTCCCACGGTCCGGTCCATGAGTTCGTCCGCGTCGTCCCGACCCTGACGGAGATCTACCGCGAGGTGTCGTCGTGAGGGGGGCGTGGCGGATCGTCGCACGGCGGGAGCTCCGCGTCCGTGTCACGGATCGTGCGTTCCTCGTCGGCACGTTCATCATGACCCTGCTCATCGTCGGGTTCATGATCCTGCAGGCGGTCCTCGGGGGACGGACGTCGACCTACGACCTGGTGACCGCGAGCCCGCGCGCGGCGGAGATGGGCCGGGCGATCGCCGCCGCGGCGCCCTCGCTGGACGACAAGGTCAGGGTCACCCTGAAGGAGGTCGACGCGGACGCCGCCGCCCGCCGTGCG
>CALMEC010000364.1 GCA_937862675.1 uncultured Actinomycetes bacterium | reverse complement strand
GCCCATCTCTCGTCCGTCGGCCGTGACGGTGCGCCGCAGGTGACGCTCCATCGGGCTGGACGGCGAGGACATCGTCAGCGCCCACCTCGGGAGATGGGCCAAGATCCGCAACATGGAACGCGACCCGCGTGTCGTGTTGTCGTTCGCCGCCCCGCATGACGGGCGTGGTCCTCAACCCCCTACGCGGTGATCCGCGCCCATGTGACGGTCCAGACGGAGGAGACCGCGGCCGGGGAGCTCCTCGACCGGCTCGCCGGGGTGTATGTGGAGCCGGGGCGCGCTTTCCGGCGCCACACGCTCCGGGCGTCGTCGTCCGGTACCGGCCTCTGCACGCGGGCGGCGTCGGTCCGTGGGCGTTGCCGGGATCGTGATCGCGGCGGCGGGTTCGTGATCTGACGATCGGTGGACCCAGCCGCGCGGGGCGAGTCGGCGTCCCGGCCGTCGGCTCGCCTGCGGGGGTCCGGGGCGGCGGAGTCTCTGGAAAACGGCGGTTCGGTGTCCCGTCGTCCACCTCGGCAGGCCCGGTGCCGGGCAGCCGGCTCTCCTGCCGGCAGGGAGCGCCCGCGTGCATGGCGGTGACTTGTCCGTCCGGCACCGGTGTCAGGGTGGCCCGATGCAGTCCAAGACACACCCTCTTGTTGAGGGTTCTCGTACATCGACGGTTCAGGGTGAGGTGCGGGCGGGATCCGCCGTCGGCGTCCAAGGCGGTCTCTCGCGGTGAGCACGGTCGTCTACGGCAAGAATCCCGTGCGGGAACTCATCCGTGCCGGCCGGCGTCCCGTCGAGCGCGTCATGGCGCTCGCGGACGTGGCCCGCGAGCCCTGGCTGGCCGACCTCAAGGTTCGGGTCACGGACCGGGCGGAGCTCGGCCGCGAGGCGGGGACGTCGGACCACCAGGGTGTCGTCGCCGTCGCCGGGCCCTACCCGTACGCGGACGTCGACGAGCTCCTGGCGCGACCAGGACCGGTCCTGTGCCTGGACCGGCTTCAGGATCCGCGCAACCTCGGCGCGGTCGCCCGGGTCGTGGACGCGGTCGGCGGGGCGGGGATCGTCATGCCGGACCGTGGATCACCGGACGTTACCGGGGCCGTCTGCAAGACCTCCGCCGGGGCCGTCGAGCATGTGCGGGTGGCACGGGTCGACAATCTCGCGGCGTTCCTCCACGACGCGCGCGGGCCCGATCGCTGGGTGTTCGGCGCCGACCTCACGGACGGGGCCGAGGACTTCCGGGAGGTGGGGATCGATCCCGGCGCCATCATCGTCGTGGGAGCCGAGGGTGAGGGGCTCCGGCGTCGTGTGGCGTCCATGTGCGACCGCATCATCCGGATCCCGATGCGGGGCGCGGTCCAGAGCCTCAACCTGTCGGTGTCGGCCGGTCTACTCCTCTACGAGGCGACCAGATCGCAATAATTTCACGCAATTTGCGGAAAAACGGGGGTTGACTTTGTGCCGTTTCACCCGCAGTATGGCCCGGAAGGTAAAGTCGAAAGTTCTACTTGAGACTCATGCTTCGACCCTCCCGCACGAAATTACCTGCAAAGATCGGATATCCGGATGAGCGGACCTCTTGCCTCCCGCCACATGACAAGCGAGCGTATTCAGGCTCGAGCTTTTGTTGAGACTCAGGATCGTGCACTCGTTGCACGGGCCCGGGAGGGTGATTCGGCCGCCATGAACCGGATCATCGAGCGCTATCGGGGCTTCGTGCGCCTCAAGGCCAGCTCGTACTTCCTTGCCGGCGGCGAGGTCGACGACCTCATCCAGGAGGGCCTCATCGGGCTCTTCAAGGCGGTCCGCGATTACCGCGTGGACCGGGAGGCGTCGTTCCGGTCGTTCGCCGAGCTCTGCGTGACGCGCCAGATCATCACCGCCATCAAGACGGCGGCCCGCAACAAGCACGCGCCGCTCAACACGTACGTGTCGTTCAGTCACTCGCGCGCCGGCTCGGGCGAGCAGGAGGCGACCCTCGCCGAGGTGCTGGCGGGTGACCCGGTGTCCGACCCGATGACGCAGGCCATCTCCACCGAGGAGCTTCGTGCCCTCCTCGACTGCCTGGGGTCGACCCTTTCGGAGCTCGAGAGCGCCGTCCTGGCGATGTACCTGGAGGGGCGCAGCTACGAGGAGATCGCGCAGATCCAGGGATGCACGCCGAAGACGGTCGACAACGCGCTGCAGCGCGTCAAGCGGAAGGTCTCCACCCACCTGAAGCGTCGCGAGGTCATCGACCTGCGCTGACGACCGTCGGCCCGGTGCGATCCGGACCGTCCTGATCCGCGTGAGGGCCCGCCGGAGCGTCTCCGGCGGGCCCTCTCGCATTTCGGCCGCCGCCGACGGCCGGTCCGGTCAGAGGTCGATGTCGAGTTCGATCCGGTGGGTCCCGTCCGGGTCGACGGACATGGCGCCGCTGCCGGAGATGCCGGCCAGCTCGTCCGTGCCGCTCCCGGGGACGACGAGGAAGTACTCGTGCGAGCGGTCCTGTCCCGTCGTCGACGCCGTGTGGATGAAATTGAAGCTGCCCCGGGCACCCAGGACGGTGCCCTCGAACGACTCCATGGCGACGTACGTGCCACGCCCCGTGGCCTGATCGAAGGCGGCGGTGAAGAGGGTGGTGGCGCGACCACGGATCTCGCCGTCGACTTCACCATGATGGCGAGGCCGACGGGAAGGGCGGTCACCACCACGTCCTTGGCCGGAAGGTCGACCTGTTCCATCCCGTCGACGGTGAACGTGCCCTCCGCGTGCCGAGCGGTCATCGGTCTGCCTCCGTGGTCCGGTTGGGTGCAGCGCCATTCTGCCCGGGCCGCATCCGGGGCACGAGGGGTGCCGTCATCCCGCCGTCCGGCGGCCCGACGGCGGCCGTCCCTCGCGGCGCACGTCCGGGGGTGCGGGCCCTACCTCGTGATCGTGCTCGTGCGCACCGTGGGCCGCGGCGCGCTGCCGAGGTAGAAGATGCCCGGCATCGTCTCGAAGCCCAGGCTGGGGTTCCTCCGCAGCGTCGATCCGGTGACCGTCGCCCGGCCGGTGCGGTCGTTGCTCACGAAGAAGATCGCCCCGCCGCCCTCGCGCGCGACGTTGTCCTCGATCGTGCTGCGGTCGAGCAGGAGGGTGAAGCGGTTGCCGTCGAGATAGACGGCGCCCCCGTTCCCGCCGCCCGGTGTGCCGCTCCGCGCCGGGTTGGCGCCGCTGCGCTGCAGTTCGGCGATGCGATTCTTGCCTTGACCGATGGTCGCGAGGCTCGCGAGGTGGCGTGGAGTCTGAACCGGACGGATGTTGCGGTATTCGACCGCCCTCTGCGACTCGAATCGGATCAACCGATCTCGCTCGCCTATGCGGTGTCGCCCTCGGCGTCGGAAGCGTGGAAGCAAGATGTCTCGGGTTGGCTTGCGCTTGGCGGCATCGAGCCGCATCTGATCCAGGATTGTCCCGGCCTGGTGGTGTCTCGAACCGTTGCCATGCTGATCAACGAAGCTGCCGATGCCGTACAGCAAGGCGTGTGCACAGTGGATGGCGCTAACGACGCGATGAAACTTGGCGTCAACTATCCGCAAGGACCATTCGAATGGCTTGATCACTGGAGTGTCGCGGGCGTCAACGGTGTTCTGGACGCACTTG
>CALMEC010000363.1 GCA_937862675.1 uncultured Actinomycetes bacterium | reverse complement strand
CGGCGCGGCGGCCTTCCTGGCGGGCGCCGGCCTCTCCGCGCCCGGCCCCGCCCTGGTCATCTGGACCGCCCTGCGCCGCCCCCCGTCGCCCCCGCCGGGTCCGGAGGCCTGACCCGGCCCGCCGGAGCGCCTATCCGACGATGCACCGAAACCGCCGAGCGGGCGACTAGAGTTCACGGGAGCCTATGACCACACACGTCACGACCGAAACCCCGGAGATCCCCTTCGTCACCCACATCGGGCCCGACGGGCCCTGGGCCGGGACCCTGCCCGACGCCACGCCGGACGCCCACTCATTGATCCCCCTGTACCGGGCGATGGTCCGCACGCGGACGTTCGACGCCCGCTGCGTCGCCCTGCACCGCACGGGACGCCTGGGGACCTACAGCTCCTGCCTCGGTCAGGAGGCGGTGGGGGTCGGGGTCGCCTCCGCGATGCTGGAGGACGACGTCCTCGTCCCCAGCTACCGCGACCAGGCCGCCCAGCTCACGCGCGGCGTGACCCCCGTCGAGCTGCTCCTCTACTGGGGCGGCGACGAACGCGGGAGCGACTTCTCCGGCCCCAAGCGCGATTTCCCCATCTGCATCACGGTGGGCGAGCACAGCGTCCAGACGGCCGGGGTCGCGCTCGGGATGAAGATCCGCAAGCGCCCCGAGGTCGCCGTCTGCATGATGGGCGACGGTGCCAGCAGCAAGGGTGCCTTCTACGAGGCGATCAACACCGCCGGCGCCCTGAACCTGCCGATGGTGATGGTCCTCGTGAACAACGGCTGGGCCATCTCGGTCCCCCGTTCCACGCAGACGGTCGCCCCCACCCTCGCCCAGAAGGCGGTCGCGGCCGGGATCCCGGGGATCCAGGTCGACGGCAACGACGTCGTCGCCGTCACGGACGTCTGCTCCCAGGCCATCGAGCGCGCGCGCGTGGGCGGCGGCCCCACCCTCATCGAGGCCGTGACATACCGCCTCTCCGACCACACGACCGTGGACGACGCGCGTCGCTACCGCGACGACGAAGAGGTCAGCGCACAGTGGAAGCGCGAGCCCATCGCCCGCATCCGCACGTTCCTGGCCGATCAGGGTGTCTGGACGAAGGCGGACGAGGAGGCGCTCCGGTCGGAGTGCTCCGACGAGGTGGACGCGGCGGCGGAGGAGTACCTCGCCATCGGACCCCAGCCCACCGAGGCCATGTTCGACTTCGTCTGGGCCGAGCTTCCCCCGGATGTCGAGCGTCAGCGCATCCAGGCCACCCTCGATTGGGGCAAGGATGTCTGAGACGACGTTCGTCCAGGCCATCGCGATGGCCCTCGCCCGCGAGATGGAGAACGACGACCGCGTCGTGGTCCTGGGCGAGGACGTGGCACGAAGCGGCGGTGTCTTCCGTGCGACGGACGGCCTCCTCGAGCGCTTCGGACCGGATCGCGTCATCGACACCCCGCTCGCCGAGACCGTGATCGGCGGCCTCGGGGTTGGGCTCGCGGGCGACGGCATGCGTCCCGCGATCGAGATCCAGTTCGCCGGCTTCATGTACTCGGCGCTGGACCAGATCCTCAACCACGCGTCGCGCATGCGCAACCGCACCCGCGGCCGGCTGTCCTGCCCCATGGTGCTGCGCACCCCGACCGGGGGCGGCATCAAGCCACCGGAACACCACTCGGACAGCCCGGAGGCGATCCTCGCGCAGATCCCGGGGCTGACCACGGTCGTCCCGTCCTCACCGTCGAAGGCGTACGGACTCACGCTCGCGGCCATCCGCGATCCGGACCCGGTCGTGATCCTGGAGCCCGCCCGGCTCTACCGCGCCACGCGCGCCGACATCACGGACGACGGCGTCGCCATGCCCCTCGGCATGTCATTCGTCGAACGTGAGGGTGCGGACGTGACCATCGTCGCCTGGGGCGGGATGGTCAGTGAGAGCCTCGCGGCGGCCGACGACCTGGCCACCGACGGCATCGAGGCCACCGTGATCGACGTCGCCACCATCAGCCCGCTGGACATGCAGCCCATCCTGGAGTCCGTCGAGCGGACCGGACGCTGCGTCATCGCCCACGAGGCGGCACGCCAGTCCGGCTTCGGAGCCGAGATCGCGGCGCGCCTGGCGGAGGAGGGGCTCACGTCGCTCCTCGCACCGGTCGCGCGGGCCACCGGATACGACACCATCTTCCCCCTGGCCCGCCTCGAGAACCGCTACATGCCGAATCGCGGCCGGGTCGTCGCCGCCGTCCATCGCGTCCTGGAGTATGCGTGAGAACGTTCCATCTGCCTGATCTCGGTGAGGGTCTGGAAGAGGCCGAGATCGTCACCTGGTACGTCGCCGAGGGCGACGTCGTCGTCGCCGACCAGCCGCTGGTGGCGGTGGAGACCGACAAGGCCGTCATGGAGATCCCCGCGCCAGGCGTCGATTTCCGCGCCCTGGGCCGGGCGCATCGCCCGCCTCCACGGAGGCGTCGGCGACATCATCGAGACGGACGCACCCCTCGTCGACTTCGACGAAGCCGGTGAAAGCCGTTTCGAGGGCATCGTCGGGAGCCTCGACGGCGACTCCGCCGGGGACACGGGGGCCGAGACGCCCCCGGCGCCCGCGGAGCGCCCGTCGCCACGCCGCCCGGTCACCCCGGAGGGCGAGCGGATCGTCCAGGCGTCCCCCGCCGTCCGCGCCCTGGCGAAGCGCCTCGGCGTCGACCTCACGATGGTCGTCCCCACCGGTCCGCGAGGACTCGCGACGGCCGCCGATGTGGAGCGCGCATCCTCGCGGCCGCCGGAGGAGCCCACCTTCACCCCGCTGCGCGGCCCACGGCGGGCCATGTCCGAGGCCATGGCGCGTTCGCACGCGGAGGGCGTACCGGCCACGCTGATGGACGAGGCGGACATCGATGCGTGGGTGCCCGGCACCGACGCCACGGTCCGCCTGATCCGCGCGATCGTCGCGGCGTGCGCGGCCGAGCCCTCGCTGAACGCGTGGCTGCAGTCGGGCGCCGAAGGCCGGCGACTGCACTCCAATGTGGACCTCGGAGTCGCCGTCGACGCACCCGACGGCCTGTTCGTGCCCGTCATCCGCGGTGCCGAGGCGCTGTCCCCGGACCAGACGCGGGCCCGGCTGGACGAGCTCATCTCTCAGACGCGCGACCGCAGCGTCGCCGCCGAGGACCTCCGCGGGGCCACCATCACGCTCTCCAACTTCGGCGCGCTGGGGGGCCGGCACGCCGTCCTGGTCGTGGTGCCGCCACAGGTGGCGATCCTCGGGGCGGGCCGTGCGTTCTCGCGGGTCGTGGCCGTCGACGGCGAGCCCGCCGTCCACCGGGTCCTTCCCCTGTCGCTCACCGTCGACCACCGGGTGGTGTCCGGCGGTGAGGGCGCGCGTTTCCTCGCCGCGGCGATCCGCGACCTCGAACGCGCGGAGTAGCGCCATCGTGCAGATGAGGGCCCACGCACGACCGACCCGCGTGGGCCGGTGACATCGGGAGCCACGGTCATCGACGGTCGACTGCCGTTCCTCCTCCTGTTCACCTCGTTCGTGGTGACGTTCCTGGCCACGCGGATCATCACCCGGATGATCCGCGCCGGCGTCGGGCCGTTCCGCAACAACGTCCGCGACGGAGTGCACGTCCACCACTCG
>CALMEC010000362.1 GCA_937862675.1 uncultured Actinomycetes bacterium | reverse complement strand
CTTCGTCGGGATCAAGTTGATCGACCTCGTCGTCTCGGCCCTGGGGGTCAGCTGATGCGCCGTCAGCTCGCGAGCGCCGTCGTCATCATCTGCACGAGTCGGTCCTCCAGCGCGCCATCCACACCGCCGCCCGCGCCGTCGAACTCGGTCGCCCCGTCGGCGCGATACCCGGACCTGTTACGTCGGCCGCGTCGGCGGGGTGTCACCGTCTCATGCGCGATGGACTCGCCACGGTGGTCACCGGGTACGACGACGTGCGCGAGCTTCTGCACACGGTTCGTGACGGGGCACACGGTCAGGTGCGTCAGCGAGCCGGGCTCGAGAATGATTCCCTCGACACCGACCCGCCAGGTGCGCGGCAGGTTCCGCGGGGTCCGGGGTTGTGAGGGTGGTGGTGCACCTGCTGTGAAGGCGACCAGGTTTCGGGTCGCTGTTCATCAGCGTCAGGAGGCATCTCGTGTCAGGATCACTCGCCCATATCTCGCAGCCACCGGCTGCTCCGCCACGAACGGGGGTGCGTCGATGGTTGTCCGTCCTGCTGGCGCTGTTCCTGCTCGCCGGGTCGTTCGCGCTGAACACCCCGGCGGCTCACGCGGGAAGTCTCGGTGTCGGCTACGACATCGGGATGGGGTTCCTCGGGGCCTACAACACCGATGTCGACGGCCGGCAGGCGTACTGCGCTGACCTGGATGCGAACTCTCCGTTCTCACAGACCTACGGTCCCGAAACGATCACGTCGCTGGATTCGCTGTCCCGGCAGCAGCTCGCGGAACTGAACTACGTCCTGGACAGGTGGGGGCAGTCGGGTGATCCGAACATCACCGCCGCCGTCGCCCTGCACGTCTGGTCGGTCACCAGCGCCGGCACCTACAACTCACACGGCATGTCCGGTGACGACTACTACGTTGCGCGCGCGCCTGCGTCGGAGCGGGGCACGATCCTCGCGAACCTCGCCACGATGCGGCAGGAAGCCGCCATCTACGCAGTGACCGACCCGTCACTGTCGTTGAGTCTGGCGATGTCGGACCAGTACGCCGGCACGCTCACCGTCGCCACCCACCCCGCAGGCCTCACAGGCACGGCGACACTGTCGGACGCGGTGTTCGCGGATGGGTCGTCGTCTCGGACGGTCGGTCCGGGTGCGCATCCGATCACGGGCACCCCAGCGGACGGGGTGCCGTCGTACCGGATCGGCGCGTCGATGAGTATCGCTGCCGCTGGGTACGGTGCCGCGCTGGACTTGTATGTGACGCCGGGTGCGCAGCGTCTGATCGCCGCGGTCGCAGGTTCCTCGACAGGTCTGTCGGCGCGGGCGGAGTCTCCGGTTATCGAGCTGGATTTCCAGCCGGAGATCACCACCCAGATCGCCTCCCGTTTCGTCGCTGAGGGTGCTGCGTTCGTGGACGGGCTCACGGTGTCGGTGTCGAAGGGCACCTGGATCAACTTGGATGGTGCACCTATCGAGGTGACCGCGACCGGCACCCTGTACGGGCCGTTCGATGAGCAGCCCACAGAAGCCGACACCCCACCCGCCGACGCACCCGTCGCGGGCACGGAGACCGTGACGCTCACGGGCGCGGGCTCGTACACGTCGCCTGGCACGATCATTGCGCCGGAGTCGGGGTTCTACACCTGGGTGTGGGCGATCGATAAGGACGCGCACGGAGATCACGCGAAGTACCTCACCGACTCCTTCACCGACCACTACGGGCAAGTCACGGAAACCAGTGTGGTGCCGTTCCAGCCGATCGCTGTCTCGGAAGCGGATCAGCGTCTCGCCGTCCCCGGCGACGCGCTCACGGACACGATCACAGTGTCTAGCGCGAACGGTGCCTGGCTCAAGAAGGACGGCGCGTTCATCCCGGTGATCTTCGAGGGCACCGCCTACCAAGTCCCCGGCACCCTCCCTCCCGCGCAGGATGCGGTGATTGAGGCGGCGGCGGTGCCGCTCGGCACAGTCACCGTGACCGCTGACGGCCCTGGCGTGTACACGTCGCCGTCGGTGGTCGCGCCTTCGGGTGGGTTCGTGACCTGGGTGTGGGAGATGCGGAAGTCGTCGCAGCCGGAGTGGGTACGCGACTACCTCGCAAACGACTGGCAGGACGACTACGGCATCAACGTGGAGACGACCTCGGTCCGGTGGCCGATCACCGTCACGTCGCTGATGCGGGAGTACAACGTGCACCCCGGCGGGCGCGCGTTCGATGTCGTGACGGTGTCGGGGTTCCCGGCGAACCATGGTGATTTCACCGGTGACGGGTACTGGGATGCGGATGTCGATGAGCTCCGCCACACCGTCTACGGCCCCTTCACCACCGACACGGAACTCACCGATGATCTCGACCTCACCGCGGCACCGGTGCTGGTGGAGCTGACGACGCCGGCGCGGAATGGGGTCTACAAGCTCGGGTACACGGATGAGGATCAGATCGTGCCGACCGAGCCCGGCTTCTACGTCCTCGTGACGACGTTCGCGGGTGATGATCGGGTGCAGCCGTACGAGTCGTCACCGGCGGATGTGCTGGAACGCTTCTACGTCCCACCCACCGGCAGCGACATCCCGGTGTCGGTGATCACGCAGGCAACCCCGGAAGCGTTCGTCGGTGAACCCTTCGAGGATACGGCGCTCGTGCAGGGCACGAAGATTCCCGACGGCGCGTACTTGGTGTTCCGCGCGTACGGGCCGCACCCGGCAGATACCGCCCCGGTGTGCGAGGTGCCATTCTACGAGAGCAAGGAGATACCCGTCACCCAGGCAGGTGTCTACCGCTCCGGCACCACCAGCGTCGATACGGCGGGGAACGTGTACTGGATCGAAACGCTCTACGACAGCGATGGCGGGATCATCGCTGAGGGCGACTGCGGGGCACCGGGCGAGACGACGGTCGTCAAGGAGCAGCCAGAAGAGCTGACCGTGAAGACAAACGCCGTCCCCGCTGTGGAGCTCGGTGATCCCGCGCATGATGTCGCGACCGTCACCGGCGCCGTCCCCGACGGCGCACGTCTCGTGTTCGAGGCATACCGGCAGGATGGCGATGCCGCCGCCTGCAACGCGGAGGAACTTGTGTTCACCTCGACGGTGATCGAGTTGGACGGGCCGGGAGAGTATCGCTCCGACGAAGTGATCTTCGACCAGGTGGGCACCTACTACTGGGTGGAGACCGTCACCGACGCAGAAGGCACGATCCTCCACCGTGGCGTCTGCGGCGCACCGGACGAGACCACCACCGTCACCGACACCCCAGACGTAGCAGGCACGCCGGGTGAGCTCGCGCACACCGGCGGCGGTGACTGGTGGCCGATCGGTCTCGCTGGTGGGCTGATCGCTGCGGTTACCGGTGGGGTGTTGCTGTTCGGGCGTCGCCTCGCGATCGCCCGCGAACGCAACGGCCATGTCCGCGAGGAGGACCAGGGGTTCGAGGAGTTCAAGGCCCAGTTCGAGGGAGCAAAGGAGGAATAGCCCACAGATGAACGGCTGATCTGCTGGCACCCCCAACACGGTGGGTCAGCACGGGAGGGCACGAACCACCCCCAGGTTCGTGCCCTCCCACCTTTCCACGTCCGGGGCTCCTCGTGCGCACCTGCATGGCGACACCACTGCACCACTTTGGAAGGACCCTCTGTGACGCCGAAACCGCGCTACCGCCGCACTCACCCCGACCACCAGCCCCCGAACGCGCAGAACACGCCGAAGTCTGAACCGGGCGGGCCGGTGGTCGTGCCGGTGGTGGAGTTCACGATCGACGGCGACGGGTCGATGACGGTCGCTGTGGATGGTGTTCCGTATCTGCCGGAGCCGTTCGCACCCACGTGGCGGCGCGAGTCGTTCCCGATGATCCTCGACACGCTCACCGCCCGTTACCGGACGCCGCTTCGGGTGCAGGTACGGGAGGCGGACGGGTCGACGTTCACCGACATCATCACCCCACCACGCGAACGACTCGCACCAACACCGTGGGAAGCACCAACCACGGTGACCGTCACTCCGCCACCTCGCAGTGCGGCCCCGCCGGTGCTGCACCAGGTGGCGGGATTGGGCTTCGTGCCGGGTGAGGATGTCGCGGTCGCGATCATCCACGCCCACAGCGACGCCAGCGGCGATGGCACCGCCCGCGCCCTCCTCACCACCGAACAGGCCGCAGCCGCGGTGACGGGTGAAGTGATCCTCCTCGGCCGCGTCTCCGGCACCCTCACCATCGGCAGAATCCAATGAACACCCCCAGGCAGGGTGGGGCGCTCGGCGATGAGCTGGCGAACCTCGGCATCATCACCCTCATCGCCGCCGCCTGCCTCGCAGTCATCCTCCGTATCGCCGGCAGCATCGCCGCCTGGGTCACCGGGATTGCACAGCCGTCGGGTGGGATCGAGGCCGGTCTTAGAGTGCTCCTGCATCCGAGTGATCCGGGCTCCGCGCTTGGTGCCGACAGGCTCAATCCCGTCATCTACTGGATCGTCACGGGCGTCCTGATCCTCGCCGTCGGGGCGGCAGGGTGGTGGGCGTGGCGGACGTTCCGGGAGCACTCACGACGCACAAAGGTCGATCCGTATCGGATCGTGGGGATCGCTACCCGCACCGACGTGACCACGGCCGCATCTGAGAAGGCGCTGCTGCGACGAGGCCGGCAGCTTCGCCCCTCCATGCAGAACCCGACCGCGTCGGACATCGGCTACCTCCTCGGCGCTTCGCGGGGTGTGAATGCGTGGGCGAGTGTGGAGGACTCGATCCTGCTGATCGGGCCGCCCCGCTCGGGGAAGGGCCTGCATGTGGTGATCAACGCGATCCTTGATGCCCCGGGCGCGGTCGTCACC
>CALMEC010000361.1 GCA_937862675.1 uncultured Actinomycetes bacterium | reverse complement strand
GGCGTGTTGAGGAACAGGAATCCGCTCGTCCCGCCGAACACGACGACGGCCGACGCGATGGCGCCCGAGAACGGGATGCTGCGGAAGAAGCGCAGGTCGATCATGGGCTCCGGATGGCGCGCCTCCCAGACGACGAGCAGGACGAGGGCGACCGCCGAGACTGCGAAGCAGCCGATGGTACGTCCGGAGTCCCAGCCCCACTCACGGCCCTCGATCAGCCCGAGCGTCAGAGTGGCGAGAAAGACGAAGATGAGCGCCTGTCCGCCCGGATCGAAGCGCCGCGCCCGCTCGGCCCGCGACTCGGGCACGAAGCGCGCGGTGAGGACGATGGCGAGGACGCAGACCGGCACGTTGAGCCAGAAGATCGCCTCCCAGCCGATGGTCGTCACCGCCAGGCCGCCGATAACCGGTCCCAGCGCCATGCTCACACCCATCGCGATGCCCCACAGACCGATGGCCCGCGCCCGCTCCTTGGGCTCGGTGAAGACGTTGGTGATGATCGAGAGCGCCACCGGGTTGAGCATCGCCCCGCCCACCGCCTGCAACATGCGCGCGCCGATGAGGAACTCCGGCGACGGCGCCAGCGAGCAGAGCACCGACGCGATCCCGAAGGTCAGAAGGCCGGTCTGGAACACGCGCTTGCGCCCCAGCCGATCGCCCAATGAGCCACCCAGCATGAGGAGGCTGCCGACCACCAGCGTGTACGCGTCGATCACCCACTGAAGCTGTGCCGGCGATGCCCCCAGCTCGGTGCGGATCGACGGCAGCGCCACGTTCACCGCGAAGATGTCGATGCCGACGATGAAGAGACTGAGGCAGCACGTCACGAGCACCGTCGTGCGCTGCCGCGGGGTCAGCACGGCACCCATCCGCGGTGCGCGGGCGGACGACGCGAGGCTCACGACTCGGCCGCCACGCGCAGGATCTCAAGGAGGCGCCCCAGCTCGGCCAGCTCGGCGTCGTCGAGCGCCGCGAACGCCGGCGGCGTCACCGAGGGATCGTCGATCACCGCACGCACCACGCGACGCCCGGCGTCGGTGATGGTGACGTACTTGGAACGGCCGTCGGTGTCATGGGGACGGCGCTCCACCAGCCCGAGCGCCACCAGGTCGTTGATGATCCCGGTCATCGCCGAGGCGTCCACCCCCATCCGGGCGGCAAGGTCCCGCTGGGTCACATCCGCCACGGCCACCCGGCGCAGGGCACGGAAGCGGCTGAACGGGATGTCGATCACCCGGCTGATCCGTGCCCGCGAGTCGGCCGCGTGGTCGCGCACCAGGCTGTTCATCGCGAACCAGACCTCGTTGGCGGTGGCCGTGGTGCCCGATGCGGACGATTTACTTGCAGGCATACAGTGATTGTATTACAACAACTATTTCGGGGCCCGGCCTCCTCGTCCCCGGCCCGCCGCCGCGGGGAGACAGAACCGGAGATCACGTCCGAGCAGCGGCCAACGACCGGATCGGTGCGATCGGCACCGTCCACCCGCGCCGCCCGACATCCGTCCCGGCCACGCGATACCGTGCCGTCTGCATGGGTGCACGCACCACTGCGAACGGACCGACCCAGGAGCGTATGGAACCCCGAAGTACCGACACGCCTCGACGCCGTGACCGCGACGACGAGGTGTGCCCCCCGTGATGTGGATCCTCTCGATGATCCTCGGTCTTCTGATCGTGGTCGTCATCACCGGTGCCACCGCCTACTTCGTGGCGCAGGAGTTCGCCTTCATGGCGGTGGACCGGTCGTCGCTCACCGCGGCCGCCACTGATGGCGACACCGGGGCCGCGCACGCCCTCGCCATCGCCCGCCGCCCCCCGTTCCTTCTGTCGCGGGCGCAGCTCGGGATCGCCCTGACCGGGCTTCTCGTGGGGTACGTCGCCGAACCGCTGATCGGAGCGGCCATCGGCGAGGCGCTCGGCGGCATCGACGTCCCGAAGACCCTCGGCGTCGCGATCGGGACGGTGCTGGCGCTGACGGCGTCGACGTTCATCCAGATGATCTTCGGCGAGCTCTTCCCCAAGAACCTGGCCATCGCCAAGCCGCAGCCCATCGCGACCGCCCTGGCGCCGTCCACCCGCTGGTACCTGGCCATCTTCGGCCCGGTCATCCGGGTGTTCGACGGGGCGTCCAACCTCCTGCTCCGCCTGCTGCGCATCGAGCCGGTGCACGACGTCGAGTACTCCGCCACCCGCGGAGACCTGGAGCACATCGTCGCCGAGTCGCGTGAGAGCGGCGACCTGCGGCCGGGGCTGTCGCTGCTGCTCGACCGCATGCTCGACTTCCCCGACCGCACCGTCGAGCACGCCATGATCCCCCGCGCACGCACCGGTGTGGTGGATCCTGAGACGACCATCCGCGAGGTGCGGGAGATGATGGCCACCGGCCACACCCGCTACCCCGTGGTGGACGACGACGACGTTATCGGCATGGTCGTCCTGACGGACCTGCTGAACGAGGCCGACGACGCGCTCCGCGAGCGGCCCGTCACGGCGGTGATGCGCGCACCGCTCCTGGTCCCCACGTCGATGCGGCTGCCGGACGCACTCGTGATGCTGCGCGGCACGGCCAACCGCCTGGCGTGCGTGATCGACGAGTACGGCGGCTTCGCCGGCGTCCTGGCCCGTGAGGACCTGGCCGAGGAGATCGTCGGCGAGATCACCGACGAGCACGATCCCGACCCCGGGATCGATCCCTACGAGCGCCGGCCGGACGGCTCGTGGCTCCTGCCCGGCGAGATGCCCCACGACGAGGTGGAGCGCATCATCGACGAGGAGCTCCCCGAGGGCGACTCCGAGACGCCCGCCGGCCTCGTCATCGAGCAGCACGGCCGGCTACCGGAGGTC
>CALMEC010000360.1 GCA_937862675.1 uncultured Actinomycetes bacterium | reverse complement strand
TGCTCCGCGGCAAGGCCGACATGGTGGGCAAGTTCCTCGACCAGCTCTACGGGAAAGAGTACGCCGAGGCGTTCACCGACCTGGGCCAGAAGCTGGACCACGCCGTGCAGGTCGACCGCACCCTGGTGAAGCCCATCGTCAAGATCACCGGCGAGTTCTGGGCGCAGACCACCGAGGGCGACGGCAACTTCAACATGTTCCCGTTCCTGGAGCGCGAGGGCGCCCAGGTTCTCGTCGAACCGGTGGGAACCTGGATCATGTACATGATCCACCAGGCCAAGCAGATGAACAAGGACCGCTCCGGGGTCACCGAGGACGAGGCCATGCCGTCGGCGTGGCGCATCGACAAGCGGATGGCCAACTCGTGGACCGCCAGCAAGGAGAACCCGAAGCTCTCCGCGGCGGAGATGATCTTCAAGCGCGAGTGGAATCGTCTGCGTGACGCATTGGGCGGCATCCCGCACGAGCTCACCGACCAGTACGAGCTGCAGCGCCTCGGCCACCCGCTCTACAACTCCCGCGCGGGCGGCGGCGAGGGGCACCTCGAGGTCGCGAAGAACATCTACTACTCCAACAAGGACATGTGCCACATGGTGCTGTCCCTGAAGCCCTTCGGCTGCATGCCCTCCACGCAGTCCGACGGCGTGCAGTCGGCGGTGGTGAACCTCTACAAGGACATCATCTACCTGCCGGTCGAGACCTCCGGGGAGGGCGAGATCAACGCCCACAGCCGTGTGCAGATGGCGCTGGGCGAGGCCAAGGTCAAGGCCAAGCAGGAGATCGAGCGGGTCGTCGAGGAGACCGGGGTCACGCTGGAGGACGCCCGCGCCTACGCCGACGAGCACCCGGACCTCAAACGTCCGCTCTACAAGGTGCCGCACTACAAGGGCACCGTGGGGACGGCGGCCAACTTCCTGCGCCACGTGGCCGCGCTGAAGAGCGGTGAGGAGAAGCTCACCAGCACCACGCTCGAGCTGGCGGGGGCCCGCTGATGGCGGATCCACGCCTCTACGTGGGGCTGGACGTCGGCTCCACCACGGTGAAGGCCGTGGTGGTGGATCACGTCAGGGACGAGATCCTCTGGCAGGACTATCAGCGCCACGAGACCAAGCAGCCCGAGAAGTGCCTCGAGTTCCTCACGATGATCGAGTCGGACTTCCCGGTGCCGTACGACGAGATGCGCATCTTCATCACCGGGTCCGGCGGATCCGGCATCGCGCCGCGCATCGGGGCGAAGTTCGTTCAGGAGGTCAACGCGGTCTCCCTGGCGGTCGAGAAGCTCTATCCGGCCTGCGGCTCGGTCATCGAGCTGGGCGGCCAGGACGCGAAGATCATCATCTTCAAGGAAGACCCCGAGACGGGAAAGAAGAAGAAGATCCCGTCGATGAACGACAAGTGCGCCGGTGGCACGGGCGCCGTCATCGACAAGATCAACGCGAAGCTGCACATCCCCGCCGACCAGCTCTCCGAGATGGGCTACACCGGCATCAAGCTGCACCCGGTGGCCGGCAAGTGCGGCGTGTTCGCCGAGACCGACATCAACTCCCTGCAGAAGATGGGCGTCCCCAACGACCAGCTGATGGCGTCGCTGTTCGACGCGATCATCGGTCAGAACCTCTCCGTCCTCACCCGCGGCAACACGCTCCTTCCCGAGGTGCTGCTGCTGGGCGGCCCCAACACCTACATCCGCGGCATGGTGGAGGCCTGGAAGGACAACATCCCGCCGATCTGGGAGGAGCGGGGGACCCCGCTCCCGGAGGGCGTCGACCCGCGCGACCTCATCAAGGTGCCCGACAACGCCCAGTACTTCGCGGCGCTCGGCGCCGTCGAGTTCGGCCTCAGCGAGGGGCCCGAGGTGGGCGTGTACCGCGGCACCCAGCTCCTTCGCCACTACATCGACGTCGGCCGCCTCGAGGAGAAGGCCGCGTCGGGCAGCAAGGGCCTCTCCGATACGACGGAGGAACTCGAGGAGTTCAAGGAGCGCTACAAGGTCCACAAGTTCGAACCCGTCACGTTCGAGAAGGGCGAGGTCGTCGAGGCGTTCGTCGGTCTCGACGGAGGCTCCACCTCAACCAAGGCCGTCCTGCTCGACAAGGACCGCAACGTCCTGGTGAAGAGCTACCAGCTGTCGAAGGGCAACCCGATCGTCGACACCCAGGAGGTGCTCGGCGAGCTCGAGAAGTACGTCACCGACCAGGGCGCCGAGCTCAAGGTGATGGGCATCGGCACCACCGGGTACGCGAAGGACATCCTCAAGGACACGCTGCGCGCCGACGTGGCACTCGTCGAGACGGTGGCGCACACCGAGTCGGCGCTCCAGTTCTACGACGACGTGGACGTGCTGGTCGATGTCGGCGGTCAGGACATCAAGCTCATCATCCTGAAGAACCGCCGCGTGGGCGACTTCAAGCTCAACACGCAGTGCTCGGCCGGCAACGGCTACTTCCTGCAGTCCACGGCGGAGGGCTTCGGCTACAGCGTCTACGACTACGCCGACATCGCGTTCAGCGCCCAGACCATGCCCACCTTCGGGTACGGCTGTGCCGTGTTCATGCAGTCCGACATCGTCGACTTCCAGCGACAGGGGTGGAAGCCGGAGGAGATCATGGCCGGCCTCGCCGCCGTGCTCCCCAAGAACATCTGGCTCTACGTCTCCCAGATCCCGAACATCGCGGGTCTCGGCACCAACTTCGTCCTGCAGGGCGGCACGCAGCACAACCTGGCCGCCGTGAAGGCGCAGGTCGACTTCATCGAGTCGCGCTTCAAGGGCAAGGAGACCCAGCCGCGCATCATCGTGCACCAGCACTGCGGTGAGAGCGGGGCCATCGGCGCCGGCATCGAGGCGGTGCGCCTGTGGGAGAACGGCCGCGAGACGGACTTCATCGGAATGGACGCGGTCCGCGACATCTCGTTCATCACCCACCGCAACGAGGACACGCGCTGCTACTTCTGCAAGAACAAGTGCCTGCGCACGTTCATCGACGTCACCGTCCAGGGGATGGACGTGGACGAGTCCGAGCGTCCGTCCAAGATCCCGATTCCCGTCGGGGTGAAGCGCCTCATCGTCGGCAACTCCTGCGAGCGCGGGCTCGTGGAGGACGTCGAGTCGATGAAGGTCATCAAGAAGGGCATGGACTCCACCGCGAAGGTCAACCCCAACTTCTGCGAGCTGGTGGGAGAGGCCGTCTGGCGCAGTCAGAACCCGCCGGTGGTGGCCGACCCGCCGTCCAAGCGGACGCTCACCGCGTCGCAGAAGCGGCGCAACGAGCTCGTGGCGAAGCGGAAGGACATCTGCATCGGCATCCCGCGGGTGCTGAACCAGTACTCCATCAACCCGATGATCTCGGCGTACTTCGAGAGCCTCGGGGTGCCGCCGCAGAACCTCGTGTACTCCAGCTTCACCAACGAGGAGATGTACAAGCAGGGCGCCAAGCGCGGGGCCATCGACCCGTGCTTCCCGTCCAAGGTGGGCATCCCGCACGTGCACAACCTGCTGCACGTGGCGCACAAGAAGAAGCCGCTCGACGTGATCTTCTTCCCGATGATCGACGCGCTGCAGAGCCACCTGTCGTGCACGCAGTCCAACCGCGCGTGCCCCACGGTGACCGCGACGCCCGAGGCGGTGAAGGCGGCCTTCACGAAGGAGGGCGACCTCTTCGCCGAGCTCGGCATCCGGTACGTCAACACGTTCGTCAACATCGACGAGCCACGCCTGTTCGAGAAGCAGATGTGGGAGGAGTGGAAGGACATCCTGGGGCTCACCCAGCGCGAGCACGAGCGTGCCGTGCACGAGGCCTACGAGGCCCAGCGGAAGTTCGACGCCGGTGTCCGCAGCGAGGCCCGTGAGGTGCTCGACAAGCTCGCCGCCGAGGATCGTCTCGGCGTGGTCGTCCTGGGCCGTCCGTACCACAACGACCCGGGCGTCAACCACGAGATCCTGGCCGAGTTCCAGAAGATCGGCTACCCGGTCTTCACCCAGGACTCGCTGCCCATCGACGACGACCTCATGGAGGAGCTCTTCGGCGAGGACATCGCCGCCGGGCGCATCCAGGACGCCTTCGACATCACGGACGTCTGGAAGAACAGCTACTCCGAGAACACCTCGCGCAAGGTGTGGGCGGCGAAGTACGTGGCCCGTCACCCCAACCTGGTGGCGCTGGAGCTCTCGTCGTTCAAGTGCGGTCACGACGCCCCCATCTACACGGTGGTCGAGGAGACGGTGCAGGCCAACGGCACCCCGTACTTCTGCTTCAAGGACATCGACGAGAACAAGGCGGCCGGGTCCATCAAGATCCGCGTCGAGACCATCGGGTACTTCCTGCAGCGCTACCGCGAGGACATGGTCAAGCACCGCGAGACCATGTCGACCATCGACCAGCGCCTCGCCGAGCTGGAGCGTCAGCTGCGTGAGGAGCTGGGCGCCGAGTCGCGGGTGCCGATGGTCGCCGGAGGTGAGGACTGAACGCCGCCGCGCACCTTCCGCTCGCCGGCCGTCGCGGCGTCGTCCGGTTCCGGGAGCGGGCCGGGGTTCCCCATCCCCGTCCGTTCCCGGTGACATCCGTCGCGTCGTCGCCGGGGCACCGTTCACACGACCGACGACCAGGGGTAGGGTGCCCGGCATGAGCACGAATGCAATCCGCGCAGCCGACAAGGTGATGTTCGAGATTTACCGGGAGGGGCACTACAACCGCACCCACCGGGTCGTCTACTACACCGAGCTCAACGACCACAACCGCGAGAACGAGTTCAACCGCGCTCTTGCGGGCGACAACGTATTCGACGGCTTCCTGGCCGGCCCGACCAAGGAACGTGCCAAGGAGATCATTAAGGACCTCCTCACCCGGCTGAACGACGGGGAGGACATCCCGGTGGCCGAGATCCGGGCGGCGCTGGCCGAGCACCTGGTCTAGGCGCCGCCGCTTTGCGTGGCGGCCCGATGACGGGTCGCGCGCTGCTCACGTCGAGCAAACACGTGTCATCTCCGGTGCCAGGCACCGGAGATGACACGCGTTCGAGGTACGGGCGTCGAAGGCGACCGTGGGATGTCGTCCCGATGACACGGCCCATCTCCGTGTGACCACTCGATGGCCGGCTGCTGACATGCCGGCCGGCCGGGCCATCCGCCGCCGCATCCGCATCTCTGGACATCGGGCCAACCGGCTCGCGGCCCGCTTTGTCTCCGGGGACCTGTCACCAAAACCCTGACGACCTAGGGTCCCGGACATGGGTAAGCAGGGTCCCACGACCCCTCTCCCCGCCGTTCGCCGAACCGACGTTCCTCGGGCCGTGGCGGTCCCGACGGGGCGGGCGGCGGTGGGGTGGGCCCGTGGTGGTCCGGTGGACGCGCACCCGGCGTCGCCGGTGGACGGGCATACCCGGATCCATGACATCGCAGATGGCCGACGAAAGGACCACAGCATGACCTCCACGTCTCCCGGGGTGTTCGTCGAGCGCGCCCTGTCGTGGGTGCGCGCCGCCTATCCCGACGGCGTTCCCAGCGCCGATCGCTCGGGCCTCCTGCGCGTCCTGGGAGCGCGCCTCACCGCGGACGAGCTGGAGTCGCTGATGGTGGCGATGGCCCCCACGCTGGGCATGCCGCCGGACGAGGCGTCGACGGCGAGTGCGGGCTCGGGGGCCGGCATGGAC
>CALMEC010000359.1 GCA_937862675.1 uncultured Actinomycetes bacterium | reverse complement strand
AAGCACACGCGGTACTGACCGGGGCGCCCCGAGCGTCTCCCCCAGACGTAGCAGCGGGGTGCGTGCACCGCTCCGAACGGGGCGGCCTCGACCGCCCGGGGCACGGACCCGAGGAGGCTGACCACCTGCGCCTCGGCCTGCCCGGTCATCCCCTGGGCGTACGCCCCGGCGTTCGTCGTGCCCCCGAGATCACGATCGGCCTCGCGGGCGATCTCGAGCTGCCGGTGGAAGACTCGCTGCTGGAGGCCGCGGGGGGAATGATCGTAGTGGTAGTCGAGGCCCATCTCGCCCATCGCCACGACCCGGGGATCACGGAGTGTGGCCACCAGCCAGGCCTCGATCTCCCCGTTCCACCCCGAGGCATCGTGAGGATGCACCCCCGCCACCACGGAGAGCCGCGGCTCGTCCGCGGCCAGCGCGAGGGCCCGCTCCGCGGCCGCCGGCGACGACGCCTGGTCGATCACCCGGACGATCTCGCTTCCGATGATCACTCCGTCGGCGAGCACGCCCACCCGGCGCGCGTCATCCGGGGTCCGCACCCCGAAGCCCACCGCGATCGGAACGGACGAGGCGTCCCGTGACCGTGACAGGAAGTCCTCCAGCTCGGCGTCGATGGAGATGCCGCCGCCCGTGACGCCCGTCACGGCGACGCAGTACAGGAATCCCTGGGCGATCTCGCCGGCGTGCCGGATGCGTGCGTCACTCGACGTGGGCGCCGCGAACTGGACCAGCGCGATGCCGTGGGCGTTGGCCGACCGGCGCACATCGTCGCTCTCCTCCACCGGGAGGTCGGGGATGATGATCCCCGCCACGCCGGCGTCGGCGGCCTCGGCGAAGAACGTCTCCTCCCCCGGCGACAGCACCGTGTTGAGATACGTCATGATGACGACGGGCGGGCCGCCGCGTACCGCGTCGGCCATGCGGAGGACGTCTTTCGGCGTGCACCCCGCGTCCAGCGCCACCTGCCCCGCGGCCTGGATCGTCGGGCCGTCGGCCAGCGGGTCCGAGAACGGGATGCCGAGCTCGATCAGGTCACAGTGACGCGCGACGGCCTGCACGTAGCGCGTGCTGGTGTCCACGTCCGGGTACCCCGCGAGCACGTAGGGCATGAACGCCGGCCCCTCGGAACGCGCGAACGCCTCACGGATGCGATCCGCCCCGGCCACGCTCACAGGCCCACCGCCGCGGCCACCGCGTCCACGTCCTTGTCGCCGCGGCCGGAGAAGCACACGACCACCGGGCCGGTCAGCTCGTCCGCGAGGTGCGGCAGGGCGGCCAGAGCGTGCGAGGTCTCGAGCGCGGGGATGATGCCCTCCTGACGGGTGCACTCCTGGAATGCGTCGAGCGCCTCGCGATCGGTGGCGGAGACGTAGCGCACACGTCCCGAGTCGCTCAGGAACGCGTGCTCCGGCCCGACTCCCGGGTAGTCCAGGCCGGCCGAGATGGAATGGGCCTCCTGCACCTGTCCGTCGGGGTCCTGCAGGAGATACGAGTACGAGCCGTGCAGCACGCCCGGGCGGGCCAGCGCTGCCGGCAGGTGAACGTCGTCGTACCAGCGGTTCCAGTCGGCCTCGACGGCGGCGTCGCCCTCGACGGTCACGATGAACAGGCAGGTGGGGAAGCTGCTCACGACGATGCTCCTCTTCACGTCTTGTCATGAATCTGTTCGACGTCGGGCGCGGCGTGCGGCGCAAGGAATTGCGGCGCCGTCATGCCCATCGACACATAGATGCTGGTCAGAGCCTCGGCGCCGATCGCCGCCGGCGTCACCCATTGGGCCGGCACGAACAGCAATCCGCCGCCGAACGGCACCGGCGCCGTGGGCACCAGCACCGCGAGGTAGGGCTGGCCGCCCACCACGACCGCCT
>CALMEC010000358.1 GCA_937862675.1 uncultured Actinomycetes bacterium | reverse complement strand
GCGGACGGGACCGTCGAGCCGCTGCAGGTTGCAGTTGACGACGAAGATCAGGTTGTCGAGCCCCTCACGTCCGGCGAGCGAGATGGCGCCGAGCGACTCGGGCTCGTCCGACTCCCCGTCGCCCATGAACACCCATACCTTGCGGCCGCGCGTGTCCGCCAGCCCGCGCCAGTGCAGGTACTTGAGGAAGCGCGCCTGGTAGATGGCCATGATCGGCCCCAGCCCCATCGAGACCGTGGGGAACTGCCAGAAGTCCGGCATGAGCCAGGGATGCGGGTACGACGAGAGCCCCTTGCCCCCGACCTCCTCGCGGAAGTTGCGGAGCTGTTCCTCGCTGAGCCGCCCCTCCAGGAACGCACGGGCGTAGACGCCGGGCGACGAGTGCCCCTGCAGATAGACGAGGTCACCGCCGAAGTCCGGGGACGGCGCCCTCCAGAAATGGTTGAAGCCGACCTCGAACATGGTGGCGACGGACTGGTAGGAGGCGATGTGCCCACCGAGTTCGCTGGATTCCAGGTTGGCCTGGAGCACCATCGCCGCAGCGTTCCAGCGGACGGCCGAGCGGAGGCGGTGCTCGACGTCCTGGTCGCCCGGGATGGGCGCCTCGTCCTCGACATGGATCGTGTTCACGTACGGGGTGGTGAGGGTGACCGGGACGGGGATGCCGTCGAGGTTCGCCTCGGCGAGGACCTGCCCCAGCAGCTGTCCGGCGCGCTCGGGCCCGTCGCGGTCCAGGACGTCGTCGAGTGCGTCCAGCCAGTCCCGGAGCTCGGGATCCGGATCGGGGCGGGCGGGCCGCCCGGTGTCATGCATCTAAACGGCCATGGGCCTATCCTAGCCCGCCGGTCGATCCGCTCGATCATCCCGTCCGTTTCGTGACCGGCGGGCGCCGGCGCCGGGGTGGGTCGACGAGCTCCGAGCCGATCACCCGTTGAGGCACGGACCCGGTATGCGCCGGAGCACCGGACCGTCCCGGCGGCCGAGGGCACCGCCCCACGACGAGATGCGCCGCAGCCGTCGTGTGATCGCCGGTGCCCCGCGCGGATGGTTCTGACGCCGGGGGCACCGGCTGGTCGGCTCCACTGGTCGTGGACGTGGGGTGCGTCGGCGGTGGATGCGTGGCGTCGCCGGGCGCCCGGGGGTATGCGGCCCGCCGCCCCGAGACCCTCGGTGGTGGCTGTCCGCCGCCCCGCCGGGGGTGTGTACCACGCCGCGAGGACATGGGATCGGCCGTCTAGGCTCTCCCCATGCCCACGGATCCCCGGACACCGCCGCCGGAACCGTCGCCCGGGTTGGACTGGGATGTGCGGTTCGACCGGCCGGACTACATCTTCGGAACCCGCCCCAACACGTTCCTGGAGGAATACGCGGTCGTCATACCGGCGGGCGGCGACGTGCTGGCCATCGCCGACGGGGAGGGCCGCAACAGCGTCTTCCTGGCTGAACGGGGATATGCCGTGGATGCGGTGGACGGATCGTCGGTGGCCATCGAGAAGGCCCGGCGCCTCGCCGCTGAGCGCGGAGTCGTCGTGAACCACCGGCACGACGATCTCACACGGATGGGCTGGCCGGAGGAGGCCTACGACGCCGTGGTCGCCGTGTTCATCCAGTTCCTTCCCCGCGCCGCACGACCGCGGCTCTGGGCCCGGGTGCGCTCTGCACTCCGTCCGGGCGGAGTGCTGCTTCTCATCGGCTACACGCCGAGGCAGCTGGCGTACGGGACCGGGGGGCCGGGCGATCCGGACCGGCTGTATGAACCGGCGCAGCTGCGCGATGAGCTGGGCATGTTCACGCTCGAGCGGTTCGAGGAACACGAATACGAGATGGACGAGGGGCCGGGTCATCACGGAATGTCCGCGGTCGTGGAGGTCATCGCCCGGCGGTGACGGGCCGGGGTCCGTGCCCGGATCCGCGACCGGGGGGGCCACGTCCCGCCGCGACGGGCGCCCCGCGGCATGCCGGTCGTCCGGGCGGGTGCCGAGGGTCGCGGGAATCGCGCATAATGACGCGCAGCAGTTCTCGGGTCAGGGACGGGGGTCCGCCATGAGCGACATCTTCAAAGACGACGCACAGCTCGATACGAGCGAGGTCGAGGACATCCGGGCCGAGACGGCCGGGGGTCGCAGCATGGGCCGCGGCGTCGCCCTCGGCGGGGGTGGCCTCGGGATCATCGGCATCATCCTCGTGATGCTCCTGGGCGGCAACCCGTTCGGCGGATCCGGCGGACTCTCCTCCGACCTCAACAACCTGGACGGGCAGACCGCGGGCACGAAGGTGACGACGGGATACCAGGGCGCCGGCCAGGAACTCGCCACGCGTGAACAGGCCGT
>CALMEC010000357.1 GCA_937862675.1 uncultured Actinomycetes bacterium | reverse complement strand
GCGGGGCCGTGTGCGCGTGTTCCCTCGCCCTGCAGCCCCGCCTCCGTGCTGGGTGTGCGATGTCGGCATGGCCGGCGTGCTCACCCCTCCGGATATCCTTTCCGGAGACGATCCAGCCGGTTCATCGCACCCGGTGACACGTGACGACATACTGTCGTCGCGACGCGATTGATGTCATCGGGACACGCGGCGGACGGACCGTCGGACGACCACGACGGAGGCCACGCGATGAAACCACTGGAGATCTCGGCACTCGGTCCGGGGCGACCGCCGATCGACACGCTGCTCGGCAACACGCGTCGGCTGGAGGACGTCGGCTTCGACGCGCTCTGGTACTCGGACCACTTCCTGCACTGGTTCCCGCCGGAGGTGTGGACGCCCGATATCACGCCGCTGGCGAACGTCATCAAGACGCCGCACGACTTCATGGACCCGATGATCCTCATGGCCGCGGCCGGGGCCCAGACCGAGCGCATCCGCCTCGGCACCGCAGTGACCGACGCCATCCGCCGTCATCCGGCCGTGCTCGCGCAGACCTTTCTCACGCTGGACCACACCACGAAGGGACGCACGATGCTGGGCATCGGCGTGGGTGAGGCGGAGAACATCCTGCCGTTCGGCTTTCCCTACGACCGCAAGGCGTCACGCCTCATCGAGGCGCTCGAGATCATCCGGCTGCTGTGGTCGACGAGCGAGCCCGTCGACTTCGACGGTGACTTCTGGTCGCTGGACCAGGCGATCCTCGGCATGGAACCCTACGGCGACTCCCCGCCCGAGATCTGGGTGGCCGCGCACCGGCCACGCGTGCTGCGTGCCGCGGGCCGGCTCGCCGACGGATGGATGCCGGTGATCCTCGAGGCGGACGAGTACGGACGGCTCCTCGGTGACCTGCGATCGTCGGCCGACGACGCCGGCCGAAACGGCGAGGACATCACGGCGGGCATGTTCGTCTGGATCGTGGTCGACGAGGACCGCGACGTCGCGGAGCGGCTCATCGACACGACGCTCATGCGTTTCATCGCGCTGACCGCACCCGACGAGGAGTACGCCGCCGCAGGCGTCGATCCGCCCACCGGCAGCTGGGGGCTCATCAACTACGTGCCCACGCAGTTCACGCGTGAGCAGGGCCTCGCCGCCGCGGCCGCCGTGCCGGAAGAGGTGCTGCGCCACTACTTCTTCTGGGGGACGCCGGACGACATCGTGGACCGGCTGCGCCCGTTCCGGGACGCGGGCCTGGAGCACGTGTACCTCGTCAACGTGACACCGCTGGCCGACCCCTCGAAGGGCGGTCTCCTCCACCCTCCTGACCGACGACATAATGCGGGGTCTTCGCGCCCTCGGCTGACCGGCCCGGACACCCCGGCCCGGTCAGCCCCCGTTGCCGGGGTGCCAGGCGGACATGTGCGCGCGGTGCCGATCGGTGAGCGGCGCGCCCGCATAGAAGCGGTCGTAGAAGTCCACGTCCACGTGGTGGGCCTGGAAGACGAGGCGCACGAACATGGGGTCGATGAACGCCGGGAACCGGCCGTAGGTCTGCTCGACGTAGGTGCAGAAGGCGGTGACGATCTCGATCGTCTCATCCGTGGGATACGGCCGCGCCCGCATCACGTCACCGGCCTGGGCGAAGGCGGACGGCTTGTCGGACGCCTCCGACCAGCCCTCCAGATACCGCTGGACCGCGGTGGCCATGTCCGGGACGTACGGCGGACAGAGCGCCTCCAGGTGACCGTCCAACCCCACCGGGACCGGCTTCACCGCGTGGCGCGGCGAGTCCTCCGGCGTGATGAAGCGGAAGCCGAACCCCGCGTGCGCGGGATCGACGCCCATCAGATGGTGCGGCAGGAATCCCGTGAACGTCCAGCCGCCCAGGCCGAGCGCCTGTGCCGCAAGGGTCATGTTCTGGCAGATGAACGCCCCCTCCACGTTCAGGCTGGTTAGCACGCGGAGTTCCAGATCCATCAGCGACAGCTCGACCGAGCCGAGCCGCCCCCGCTCGACCCATCGATCCAGGCCGCAGCGTCCCCCGCCGGTCAGCTCGTCCACCATCGCGAAGCGGTTGATCTCGTCGAAGTAGATGAAGAGCAGCGTCATGTACTCGACGGTGGTGTCGGTGACCGGTACGAACAGAGTGCTGCCGGACTGGTTGGCGTTCCATGCGTTGAAGCCGAACAGGCCGGGCTCCCCGCGCGGGAGGTCGGCGCGGCCCTCCCCGAGCTGGACCGTGGAGTCGCGGAAGCGCCGGGCGAGGGCCTCCCCCACCTCGTCGCAGGTACCGTCGATCGCCCGCACCTCCTGTGACGTGGCGTCCTTCAGGCGTGTCAGAAACGTGCCGCGGTCGTTGGTGAAGATCAGCTCGGTGGAGTGCGAGTTGCACGACGACGGCCACGCCCGTCCCTGGAAGCCGTGCATCCAGGCGATTCCGTCGGTCGGCAGGTCGCTGAGCGCGAGTCCCGTGACCCCGGTGCCCAGCCAGACGAGAAACGCCTCCTCCAGCTCGTCGAGCGCGACGGGATCGTGCGGCGACTCGTAGGCGAGCGGCCCGTCCGGAACGCGCATGCCCAGGCCGACACGGCGTGAGCGGCGACTGAAGACCGCATCGGCGAGTGGGACGTCGAAGGCGTCGAGGAAGGGCGTGAGGTCGTCCATGGGGAACTCCTTTCACCTCAACATTCGCAGACCGCAGGGATGGCGGTCATCCTCCGGCGCGCGCGACGTATTGGACAACCCAAGTAAATGATCGGGACCGCCCGCGCATCTGTTGGATGTGACCATGGATGAGACACCGGCGCGTGGGCCGGACATCGCGGCCCCGGGCGACCCGCACGATGTGCTGGGTGCCCTCTACCGCGACCGGTACGCGCGCATGGTGCGTTTCGCCACCGCCCGCCTGGGAGATGCGGAAGCCGCCGAGGACGCGGTGAACGACACCTTCGTCACGGCCCTCCGCCGGATGGACGGGTTGCGGGACCCCGGATCGCTCGAGGCGTGGACCTGGTCGATTCTCATCAACCACACGCGAATGGAACGCCGCCGGAGAAGGTGGTTCTCCGGGAGTCCACCGGATCTCTCCCAGGTAGAGGCGCCCGCTTCCCCGATCGTCGACCGGGAACTCCGGGAGGTCGTCCGTCGGCTGCCCACCCGTCAGCGCACCGTGCTGTTCCTCCGGTTCTACGGCGATCTGCCCAACACGACGATCGCCGAGGTGCTCGGTATCAGCACGGGCACGGTCGGCGCGACCCTGCACCGGGCGCAGGAGACCCTGCGGCGGATCCTCAAGGAAAGGACCGAATGATGCCGAGTCCCTCATCGTCCGGCGAACTCGATCCGCTCACCACGCGGACACTCGACCGCATGGTGCGCGATCACCCGTGGACCGGCGACTGGCGGCGAGTCAGGGAGCGGGCCGATCGATCACGACGCGTGCATCGCGGCATGCCGCTCCTGATCAGTGCGGTCGCCGGGGCCTTCCTGGTCATTCTCGTCATCGTGCTCTCGGTCCGAACGGATACCCGCACCGCCGCCGACCACAGGTGGTCGGATCCCGTCAACGGCATCAGCATCGACGTCGAGGCACCGTTCCAGCGCGCCTCGCTGGCACTGGCGCCCGCCTCCCACGAGATCCTGTCGCTCAGCACCGGACCCCTCCTCATCGGCTCGCCGACCGACCGGCTGCCGACCGATGCGCTGGCCGCAATCGGAGATCGAGGCGTGTTCATCACCCTTCACGAGCTCGAGCCACCGGAGGATCTCGTATCGACCGGCGAAGCCACACATGACATCGGATACCAGCAACGTCCGGCGTCCTTCATTCTGAGCAAGCGCACCGAGTCGGATTCAACCGTCGTTCCCGGGTACGGGCCATTGGGTCCCAGAGTCCCGGGCACACGCCGCTGGGTCATCCCGTTCACCGACCACGGTCGCCGATTGATCGCCATCGTCGTTGCCGGGGCGGACGTCGCCCAAACCGGGTTGGACCAAGCGAGCAGGCTTCTCGACAGCCTCCAGGTCAGTCCGCGCCCGGTCGGCGACCCGATTCCGAGAGAGCTCCGTAACGGGACCAGTCCCGGTAGGGCGAGATACATCGGCACCACCGATGGACGTCGGGCCTATGTCGGCATCGCGAAGGACGGATCGATGTGCATACTCATCCAGAGTCTCAGCTTAAGTTGCTCGGGACGTGAGATTGCCTCCAAGGACGGCGTCGTCGCCATCGATCGGTCTGCCGCCGGGGAATGGTTCGGGGTGATCGTTCCGCCATCGACCGGCAACGTCACCGTCAACGACGCGGTCGTCGGAGACGGACCGCAGCCGATCCTGTTCTCGGGTGTCAAGAGCGACCCGCTCCTGATCCGGCAGAACAACATCACGCTCGCCCATATCCCCTCCCCGCCCTCGACTCCAGTCAGCGCTCCTTGACGACTGACAGCGCTGGGGAAAGCGTCAGCTGTCCACCCCTCGCGCGACGTCGTGGGCCAAGAACCTCGGCCACGTGGTCACATCATCGCCGGTGCGCGCGACCACGAGCGTCGCTCTCGGCAGGAGCTCGACCAGCGTCTCGGCGGTCGACAGCGGGTGGGCCGGGTCGTCGACCCATGTGAGGATGGTCGTCGGCACTCCGAGCATCGCGATCCGCGCGGGATCCGGCAGGTCGCTCACCGCGGCTCCACGGAACACCGCCGGGAGGATGCGTTCAGGTACCTCAGGCCAGGCCTCGGGGTGTCCCACCGTCGCGGGAGGCCGGGGACTGTCGGCGTTGGCCCGAACCCATGCACCGAGACCATGCGCCTCGATGAACCGCGCCGCTTTCTCGTACTCCCCGGCCTGTGCGACCCGCGTCTCCCACGCGGTGGGAGGCAGAAGCAGTGTGAATCCGGAGAACCGTTCGGGATCCCGGACCGCCGCGTGCAGCAGGGTGCCGGTGCCCATCGACGGGCCCACGCCGTGCACCCGCTCGCCAGGGAAGTAGTGGTCCAGCAGGTACAGCAGGTCGTCGGCGAGGGCCGGCCAGGTGTAGTCGGAGGCCACGGCCCGGCCGGCGGAGTGCCCGTGCCCGCGCGCGTCATAGCGGAGCAGGCGCGTACCGCTGAGGCCGCGTCCGAGATCGAGGTCGAGCAGACGGTCCCGGTACCGGCTCGACGTCAGGCCGTGCAACTGCACGACGGGGTGACCGCCCTCGTCGGAGAGATCGGCCTCGATGACGGCCCCCGGAACGTCGAACGTGGACACCCTGACGACTCCTCTCCGCACTGGGACTGAGACAGGGAAACGTAGCGCGGCCGTGCGCCCGGACCGGACGTTCTTCTGTCGGTACGGAGTCGGATGTCTTTGTCGGTATGGCCAAAGAGGCTCTCGGCCCGGGAGCCTAGGGTCCCGGCATGCGGTTGACCAATGTCGCGCATCTGCGCCTGCCCTTCGGACGGCTCATGGGCTACGACGTCTCCGTGTCGCGCCCGGGCAACCCCCTGCCCGTCTCCTTCGACCAGAGACGACACGTCGGAGCGGGCGATCGCGCGGGGTCATGGATGGCGCTGTCGTTCAAGCTGCGCGAGATCGTGCCACGCGAGCACCTGGAGCGGGCATGGCTGAGCGTCATCACGCGGCACGGCACGCTGCGATCGGTCTTCGTGCGCGGAGACGGGATCAGGAGCGACATCGGGGAGATCGAGCTCCGCGAGGTCCGGGTGTCGCGCGGCGCATGGGTGGAGCATCCGATCGCACCGGGACAGGCGGTGAACGACGCGGTGCGCGAGGTCCTGGATCGCTACTGCTCGCCCTTCGACCGGCCTTCACACCGGATGTGCGTCCTGGAGACCGCCGACGGACCGACGATCGTGTTCGGCGCCGACCACTCCCATGTGGACCTCTGGTCGATGCTGGTGATCGCACGTGACTTCCTGGCGGCCCTCGCGGCGGTGACCGAGGGACGGGATCCCGAGCTGTCGCCCGTGCCCGCATTCGCGGAGCACACGCTCGCGCTGCTGCGCCGTCCTGCCGCGCCCGACGAGGTACGCCGCCGCTGGGCCGAGATCATGGAGGCGGGCGGCGGAGCCATGCCGGCGTTCCCGTTGCCGCTCGGCGAGCCGGGGCCGCAGGCTGAGCGTGTCGAGGTGCGCGACGTCTTCGACGTGGAGAGCAGCACGCAGTTCGAGACCGCGGCGCGCACGGCCGAGGTGTCCACGCTGTCACTCGCTGTGTCGGCGATGACCGCCGTCACGCGGGAGATGGCCGCGGCCCCGCTGCGCGCGATATTCCCCGTGCACAGCCGTTACGAGAAGGCCTGGCACGACTCCGTGGGCTGGTTCATCACGAACTCGGTGTTGGAGTCCCCGGACCCCGCCCCCACAGCCTGCGCAGAAGCGGTGAAGGAGGCCGTGCGGATCGGATCCTGGCCTCTCGCGCCGCTCCTCGCGCCCTGGGGCGGCATGCCCGAGTCGCCCGGGATGTTCGCGATCTCATGGCTGGATCTTCGACGGCTCCCGGTGCGCATCGACGCCGTCCGGCTTGAGGCGCAGTACGTGGGGGCGACGATCCGCACCGACGGCGTGATGCTGTGGTTCGTGTTCGACGAGCAGGGTCTGCACCTGCGCTGCCGCTACCCGGACACGCTCGACGCCCGCCGCAGTGTGGGTGGCTGGCTGGACGCGCTCGTCCACCGTATGCGTGCGGAGACCTGACCGCTCCGAGCCGGATGGACGTCTGCACAGAGCACGTCGGCCTGAAATCGACCCGCTACGGGTCATTCTGAGGCGCAGGCACCAGGTTTGACGCGCCCATGCTCGGACCGTGCAAGTTAAGTGCCTGACACCAAGCTTGCACGCACCCCTTATTTGACGCTGACGATCCTGCTGGCCTTGGGGATGCCGCCGATCGTGGCCGGGATGCCCCTCGCCTTCAGTGTGCCGCGGAGGGTCTTCGCGTTGCCCAGCTCGACGAAGATGCCGGCGCGGATGACGAACATGTACCGGCGGAGGCTCTTGTTGTACTCGCTGCGGATGACGGTCTTCTTGAAGCCCTTCTTCCGGGTCAGCGCGAGGCGGTTCCGGGCATCCTTCAGGCGGCGGAACGAACCGGCGTTCACCTGATAGGTCGGCACCTTCGCCACCGGCTTGGCCGGCGCGGTGTACCCGTCGTTGACCTCATCGAGGGTGATGCGTTTTGAGACCAGCTCATCGAGTTTCAGGTGCCCATTCAAGTACGAGTCGACATATTTCGGAATGTCGACCCGAAAGCGATTCGAACCCATATTCGATCCGACCAGACTCTTGCCGTCGCCCATCAACAGCTCGCCGTTGATTTCGATCTCGGTGGCGGCTGTTCGAAGTCGGTTCAGGACGGTGAATGTGTTGCGCTTTCCTG
>CALMEC010000356.1 GCA_937862675.1 uncultured Actinomycetes bacterium | reverse complement strand
CAGGATCCGTCGCGGGCTACGACGCATCCAGCCGCTCCACGGCCGGCGCCAGGTCCTGGTCGCCGTCCAGCACCCCGGCGAAGAGGCCGCCGTGCGTCGCCACCCGTTCGGCGACCTCCGCCATGGTGAACCGCGCGGGGTCGACGCCGTCCTCCACCTCATCCCACGTCACGGGGGTGGAGACCGTGGCCCGGGCGACGGGACGGACGGAGTACACGGCGGCGATCGTCTTCCCGTATCCGTTCTGGTTCGTGTCGATGTAGATGCGTCCCCCGCGACGTGCGATCTGCGTCTCGACCGTCGCATCTGCGGGACGCGCCGCGACGATCCGCCGTCCCACGATACCGGCGAACAGCCGGACGGACTCGTGCGGGGTGGGTGCGAGCGGGGCCATCACGTGGATGCCCCGCGAGCCCGAGGTCTTGCAGTGCGATCGCAGGCCCAGACCGGCAAGGGCGTCACGGACGGCGAGAGCGAGCTCGGAGACGGCGGCGAACGGCGTCCCGTCCGGCGGATCCAGGTCGAACAGGACGTGGTCGGCCAGATCCGGGTGATCGGCCCGCGCATGCCATGGGTTCAGGTCGATGCAGCCGAGGTTCACCATCCAGAGGAGCCCGACCGGGTCGTCCAGGACCGGGTAGGTGATCTCGTCGCCGGACTTCGCCAGGGTGACGGTGGTGAGCCACCGTGGTGCGCCGTCGGGGACCTGGTGCTGGAAGAAGAACGGGCGGTCCCACCCGTCGGGATACCGCTTCATCACCATCGGCCGTCCCTCCACGTGCGGGAGGAGCACCCCCGCCATGCGCGCGTAGTGGTCCAGCACGTCGCCCTTCGTGATGCGCGGCGTGTCCCAGAACGCCTTTCCCAGGTTCGTCAGCCGCGTCTCGCGGCCCCCCTCGCGGATGCGGATCTCGTCCTGGTCATCGGCGATGACACGTGCGGGCGACGGGGGCTCGTGCTCCGCCAGCCCCAGGAAGACCGGATGGCGCAGGATCCCGGCCTCGGTGCGATCCGTGTAGGCCACGCGGCACGTGAGTCGCGGCGCCACCCAGACGGTGCCGGGGACCTCGGACGACCGCTCGTCGAACGGCGGGTCCTCGACCGCGATACGGTCGAGCGCACGACGCAGCTCGCGCGCGCCGGCATCCGTGAACCCGGAACCCACCCGGCCGACGGGGACGATCGCCCCGTCGCGCTCCTCGCCGAGTACCAGTGCGCCGAATGTGGACCGTCGCGATCCGTCCCCGGGTGTGTAGCCGCAGACGAGCGCCTCCGTCTCCCGGCGGTGCTTGATCTTCCGCCAGTCCGCGCTGCGCTCACCGGGGCGGTACGCACCGGACCGCCGCTTCGCCACCACGCCCTCGGCTCCGCGTTCCGCGACGGCGTCGAAGAGCGCGCGCCCCCGGCCCACCACGTCGTCCGACATCAGGAGCGGCGCGGCCGGGTTCAGCCGGCGCAGGGCGGCACGTCGCTCGTCGTACGGACGGTCGTCGATCCAGCGTCCGTCGACGTAGAGCAGGTCGAACACCGCGTAGGTGACCGTCCCCCGTCCCATCTGCAGATCCTGGAAGACGGCGCGGCCCGCGTCGTCCAGCACGACGATCTCGCCGTCCAGCACGGCCTCCTGCGCGTTGATCCGTCCCCGGAGATCGGCGAGGTCGCCGAAGCGGGCGGTGAGGTCGCGACCCGTCCGGCTCCGGATCTCCGTCCCGTCGGACGTCACCCGCGCCAGTGCGCGGTATCCGTCCCATTTCATCTCGAACGCCCAGGCGTCGTCGTCGAAGGCCTCGTCCACGGTCGTGGCGAGCATCGGGCGGAGCGACCGGAAGCGCCGGTCGAGATCGTCCTCCGGCGGCCGTCGCGGCCGCGGGTCCGCACCAGGTGGTACTCGGCGTCGACGACCCCGCCGTGGAGCACGACCTTGACCTCGGATTCGCCGATCAGCACCGGTTCGTACGCCCCGCTGTCCCAGATCGTCATCCGCCCGGCGCCGTACTGGCCCGCGGGGATCTCCCCGGCGAAGCCCAGATACGCCACGGGATGGTCCTCTGTGCGCACCGCCAGCCGCTTCATGCCGCGTCGGAGTGGCAGGCCCTTCGGCAGGGCCCATGACAGCAGGCGGCCCTCGTGCTCGAGTCGCAGGTCGAAGTGGAGCGCGCGTGCCGCGTGACGCTGGATGACGAAACGGCGGGCGTCCCCCGGGTCTGTGTGGTCCCCGGCCGGTTCGGGCGTCGCCCCGGCGTCGCGCTTGCGACGGTAGTCGGCGAGCGGGTCGGTCACGTTCTCCCGAAAGCCGCCAGGATGCCCTCCTGCCAGCGACGGGTGTCGTCGAGGTCCTGGTCGTGGTGCGGAGGGACCAGCCACATGCGCTCGACCCGGCCGTCGTAGCGGCTGACGGCGGCCCGCACGTCGGCGGTGGAACCCGCCGCGGCGAAGGCCGCCACCATGTCGGGGCCCACCGCATCGGCCAGCTCGTCGGGGCGATGGGCCAGGAATGCGCGCCGGATGGCGCCCAGGCGATCGCCGAACCCGTGGTCGGCGAACATGCGCTCGTACGTCCGGACGGTGGCGTAGAAGCCCACGCTGAGCGCCGCGGCCCGCCGGGCGGCGTCCGGGTCGCCGTCGTCGCAGGCGACGATGAGGGCGCCGCAGATCGGGGGTGTCTCGCGTCCGGCCTCCCGTGCTCCGCGGACGATGGCGGGGCGCAACTCGGCGTCCATCCATTCGAGGGAGGTCACGGGATGGTCGATGAACCCGTCCGAGACCTCACCGGCGAGCCGCGCCATCCGCGGCAGCACGGCGGCCAGCCAGACGGGGATCCGTGCCCGCACGGCGCGCATCGGACGGCGGTAGCCCGTGACCCGGACCGACACGTGGTCGCCCGGCGACCGTGCGTCGCGTCCCTCGGCCAGCGCGGCCACCAGCTCACGCACCGATGCGATCGTCTCGCGCATCCGCGCCACGGGCGGATCGTAGGACGGCACGGCGTGCCAGTCCTGGTTCAGCCGTCGTACCCCTGCGCCGAGGCCGATGACCGTGCGCCCGCCCGTGAGGTCGTCCAGGTCGAGTGCCTCGAGGGCCAGGACGAACGGGCTCCGGGTGAAGGCGAGGGCGATGCCGGTCGCCACCTCGATCGTCCGCGTCGCCCCGCCCGCCACCGCCAGGGGAATCGTCGACGACCGGTACAGCTCGGGTGCCCACAGCCGGGAGAAGCCGGCCGCCTCAGCTCGCTGTGCGAGGGATGCGATCTCAGCGGCGGAGGCCCCGGAGAGCTCGAGGTCGAGTGCCAGGTCGTCCATGCGGGGATTATCCCAACCCGGCAGCGGGGCGGTCGGCGGACGGGGGTCCGCCGACCGCGTTCCCTAACGCACGCCGTAGTGCGTGTTCACCGACCCGACGTACGCCTTGGTGTCGTCGTAGAGGCCGCGGGAGGTCACCGATCCCAGCCCCTGGTAGTAGCTCGCGACGGCCTGATCGCGGCTGGACGTGTGACGGAGGAGGTAGGCCAGATATGCCGCCCCGCCGTCGATGTTGTCCCGGGCGTTCGTGGGATCGAGCGTGCGTCCGACCAGCGACGAGCCGACCCAGGTCGCGGTGTCGGGCATGAGCTGCATGACACCCATCGCCCCCACGTTCGACCGCGCCCCCTGCCAGAAGCCGCTCTCCTGATAGGCGATCGCACGCACCAGCGCGGGGTCCACGCCGTAGCGGGCCGCGCTCTGGCCGATCATCGCCGTCACGTCGGAGGTGCTGGGCTGACCGCTCCAGCCGGAGGTCTGCGCGGTGACCGGGGTCATCGTACCCGTGGAGGTCGTCGCGGCGGCGCCGCCCGAGGTGATGGTGATCCGTGTCCCCGCCACCACGCGGTTCGGATCGGCGATCCCGTTCGCCCGTGCGATGGCCGACGCCGTCGTGCCGTACCGCGCCGCGATGGCACCGAGGTTCTCACCCGGCTGCACCGTGTACCCGCCACCGGTCGACGATCCGGACGACGACGAGGAGTTCGCGGTCGCGGTCCCGCCGCTCACCACGAGGCGGGTGCCGACGACGACGACGTTCGGATCCGCCAGGTCGTTCGCCCGTGCGATGGCCGACGCCGTCGTGCCGTAACGGGCGGCGATCGTGCTCAGGTTCTCGCCCTGCCGCACCGTGTGCGAACCGCCGGATGCCGCGCGGGTGACGGTGCCCGACGACGTGGAGGCGGCGGATGACGCGGAGGGGATGGAAAGACTGGTGCCGACCGAGATCATGCCGGGGTTCGTGATCCCGTTCGCCGACGCGATGGCCCGGGCGCTCACTCCGTACCGGCGCCCGATGGCGTCGAGAGTGTCGCCCGCCCGCACCGTGTACCCGCTTCCCGAGCCGGACGAGGAGGAGACGGACCCGGTGGACGACGCGCCGACGCCCGCGATGCGGATACGGGTTCCCGCGACCACGCTGTCGGGATTCGCCAGCCCGTTCGCCGCCGCGAGGGCGGAGGCCGTCGTGCCGTAGCGCGCCGCGATCGCACCGAGGTTCTCACCGGGCTGCACGGTGTACCCGCCCGAGGACGACGCCGAGGACGTGCCCGTGACTCCCGACGACGCCGGGACGGACACGGTCTGACCGGCGACGATCTGGCCGGGATCGGCGATCCCGTTGTAACCGGCGATCGCCTGCGCGCTGACGCCGTAGCGCTGTCCGATCGCATCCAGGGTGTCGCCCGCCTGCACCGTCACCCGTGTCGCCGCGGAGGCGACGGCCGGCATGAGGATGGCGAGGAACATCACGATGAGAAGACGGAGATGGCGCATGGACCTTCTTTCGATCGGTGAACGCGAACGAGTCTTCGTCATCCGGTCGCACATGTGAAGCCCTCCCCGCTCCACCCCGCCTCCCTCCGTTTCACCAGGGGGTCTCCCCCTCCCGTCGACCCCTCTCCCCCGGTCGGAAACACCTGCATATATGCCACTTATCTGACGCTGCACCGGGAGTTGCAGCATTCCGGTGGCGAAACGCCGTGTGCGACTCGACGCAGAGTGGACCCGTGGTCGAGGGTTCGGGTCCGGATCGGACCGCCGACCTCCGGGGGGATATCGCCCGAACATCTGACATGAGTCGCATCATGTCATGATCATGCGTCGGGTCGTCACCGTCGACGTCCCGTCCGTCTCACGACCGGTCGACCGGCTCCGCACCCGATGCGGCACCCTCCAGGAAGACGGACATGCGGTCCAGTTCCTCATCCAGAGCGGACACGAACGCCGCATGAGCGGGAGGCGTTCCGGCCGCATATCCCAGATCGGCCGAAAGACCACCGTCCCGCACCGAGAGGTTGCCCCAGCCGACGACGTGATCGCGCCACAGCAGCGGCAGGGCGTAGTAACCGCGGACGCGCTTCGCCGCCGGGGTGTACGCCTCGAAGCGGTACTCCCATCCCCAAAGGTGGGCGAACCGGCGGCGGTCCCAGACGACGGGATCGAACGGGGCCAGAAGACGCACCCGGTTGCGGGGTGCCCACCGGGTCGCGGACGGGTCCTCGTCCGCCGGCCAGCAGTACTCCTCCCCGTCCACGGTCGCCCATGCGTACCGGTCCCGGGCGGCCGCGAGCACCGCTCCGCGGGCAGCCATCCACTGCGGGGCGCCGTACCTCAGGAGGGACACCAGCTGTCCCAGCGTCCGGCGCGGCACCGGCGCATAGAGCCCGACGGCGACGTCCAGCAGCCGGGTGAGCCCGTCGACGGGATCGACGGCGTGCCCGGGCGTCTCGGCGACCGCGTAGGTGCGGGTGCCCGAGACACGTGAGTGCACACGCAGGATGCCGCGGTGGTGCATCCCGTCGAGCAGCTGCGTGCTGGCGTTGGACGTCCCGCCGAACCAGTTGGTGGTGCGCCCGTGCCGGAAGTGCGCGTCCACCTCCCGCGGATGGACGACGCCGCGCTCGCGGACGAACTCGAGGACCTCGCCGGCGTCCCGCTCCTGCTGCGGCGTCCAGGCCCGCCGCGGCGTACGCGGATGCATGAGCCCGGCCACGTCCCGCGGCAGGTAGCCGTAGTTGACGAAGGCGTCCTCCTCCAGGGGCAGCCCGGGGTAGGCGCGCTCCAGCTCGCCGGCCCGGTAGCCCGACACGCGATGTCTGAGGATGAGATCCTGCGCACGGGCCGGCGCCCGGATGGGGTCGGCCTGGACGAATCCCAGCCGCTCGATCGCTGTGGTGAGGGTGGCCGGCCGGAAAAGCGTGCGGGCAACCGCGTAGCGCCGGAGCTGGTTCAGCGTAACGCGACTCATCCCGTCGGACGCCCGTGCGCAGGGCCCGGCATGGTCACTTCCCGACCGAACGGCCGGGCATCCGCATGTCCTCCGGGAGCGGCGACGATCCCGGAGGCGAAATCGACGGCGCGAGCCGCTGCGTCCCACCACTCCGTGGCCCGCGGCGAGTGCGCATCGGCCACCGCCGCCGCGATCACCGCGAGGACGGCGTCCCGGGCCCCCATCGTGCCCGGGACCGGCGGTCGGGGGGGGGCGGGCGTCTCGATCGAGGTGCCGTCGGGGGGGTCCCCCCGGACCCCCGCCCCCCCCCGGGTCAGGACCACGGCCTGGGCGCCCGCCGTGAACAGCCCGTCGCACCACGGCTCGACGGGCGGGAGATCCAGCGCCGCATGGTCCTGCTCGCTCAGCTTCACGAGGACGGACTCCGCGGCCACGCGCAGGAACCCGGTGCGGAACCCGGCCGGATCGCGCAGTAGCCGGGGCCGGGGGTTGGGATCCACCATCAGACGATGCCCGCCGCCGGAGGCCAGGGCCAGCAGGTCGTCGACCTGGCCGGCGTCGTCGAACGGAAACGTGGTGACGACCAGAAGCCGTTCTCGCCCCAGGCCCGCGGCGATATCGGGACCCACGGTGAACTGCCGATCGCAGACGGATCCCGTGAAGGTGTACGTTGGCTCGCCGTCGATCCGCGACGAGGTCGCCCAGCCGGTCGGTCGTGACGTGCCGAGGGGCCGCAGGTCCACGCCACGCTCCCGGACGATCCGCCGCAACCGATGCCCGGCCGGGTCGTCGCCGACCTCGGCCAGCAGGATCGCCGGCGTCCCGAGGGCGACCAGGTCGATCGCGACGTTGCATCCGGCACCGCCCGGATAGGAGACCGACCGCTGTCCGTCGGGCGTCCACTCCACGAGCTCGTCGACGATCAGGTCGCCGATCACGACCACCGGCTGCTTCTCGGGCGTCACGGACATGGGCACACGCTAGACGGCCGGGCATCCGGCGTCCCGCCGCCGCCGAGCGCCGCGAGACGGCTCCTCGTCGCGTCCTCCGACGCCGTCGGCGCGCATCGGCGAAGATGTGCGCCCCGGACGGTCCGCGTGAAGAGCGGCCCGTGCCCCGATCCCATCGAACCAGGACGCCCCCGCCCGTGCCCCCCATCCGCCACGCACTCTCCATCACCCGCGACGCCGACTTCGCCCAGTGGTACCAGGAGGTGATCACCGAAGCGGAGATGGCCGAGGAGTCCGGGGTCCGCGGCTGCATGGTCATCAAGCCGTGGGGCTACGGCATCTGGGAGCGCATCCAGCGCACGATGGACGACCGCATCAAGGCCGCCGGGGTGGACAACTGCTACTTCCCGCTCTTCATCCCGCTGTCGTACTTCGCCAAGGAGGCGGAGCACGTCGACGGCTTCGCCAAGGAGATGGCCGTCGTCACCCACCACCGGCTCATCGCCGACGGCACGGGCTCCCTCGTCCCGGACCCCGAGGCGGAGCTGGAGGAGCCGCTCATCGTCCGTCCCACCTCCGAGACCGTCATCGGGGCCGCCATGGCGCGGTGGGTCCAGAGCTGGCGCGACCTCCCCCTGCTCACCAACCAGTGGGCCAACGTGGTCCGCTGGGAGATGCGCACGCGCATGTTCCTGCGGACGAGCGAGTTCCTCTGGCAGGAGGGCCACACCGCCCACGCCGACCGCGACGACGCGATGACCGAGACCCTGCGTGCCCTCGAGATGTACCGGGAGTTCTCCCACGACGTGCTCGCGATGCCCGTGATCGCCGGTGAGAAGCCCGAGAACGAGCGCTTCCCGGGTGCCGTCGCGACGTACAGCATCGAGGCCATGATGCAGGACGGCAAGGCCCTGCAGGCCGGCACCTCCCACTATCTGGGCACCGGGTTCGCCGAGGCGGCCGGGATCACCTACCAGAGCCGCGAGGGCGAGGAGACCCTCTGCCACACGACCAGCTGGGGGGTCTCCACCCGCCTGATCGGCGGCGTGATCATGACCCACGGCGACGACGACGGGCTGCGCGTGCCCCCGGCCATCGCACCCCATCAGATCGCGATCATCCCCATGCTCCGCGACGACGAGGGCGACGCCGCCATCCTCGACTACTGCGAGGAGCTGCGGCGGGATCTCGCGGGCCTGACCGCGCTGGGCGAGCCCCTGCGCGTCCTCCTCGACAAGCGCGAGGGCAAGGCCACCCAGAAGCGCTGGGCCTGGGTCAAGAAGGGCATGCCGATCATCCTCGAGATCGGCGCGCGCGACGTGTCCGGTGGAAACGTGTCGGTGATCCGCCGCGACCGCCTCTGGCGCGAGGACGGCAAGACGGACTTCACCGTGATGACGCGGGACGCGTTCGTCGCGGCGGCAGCCGCCGAGCTGGAGGACATCCAGCGTTCACTGCACGACGAGGCGCTGGCGCGCCGCGACGCGAACATCCGCCGGGACATCGCCGATCTGGACGGGCTGGCCGCGTTCTACGGTGAGGACGTCCACTACCCGGGGTGGGTGGAGCTCCTCTGGGCACGGCCGACGGGCACCGAGCTCGAGGAGGTCGTCGCCCGCCTGAAGGACCTGAAGCTCACCATCCGCAACACGCCGCTTGTCGACGGACAAGTCGAGGGGACGTGCGTCTTCACCGGACGGCCGGCCGTGGAGCGCATCTATGTGGCGCGCTCGTACTGACCAAAACTCCTCGTACGGAAAGCCACGTCGCTCTTTGACACTGCCACGTGCCCGCCCACATCCTGCCTTACGCGTCTAAACGTTGCACTTCCTCACGTCGCGCGGCCGAAGTCCTCACGTTTCCCCCGATAGAACGGTGTCGGCCTATTCTCGCATTGTCCCCGAGCCGTCGGCTGGATCCTGCCGACCCATATCCAAAGCCACGAGGCCCCGCTTGGCGCTAGGGAATGCATAGACGGAAGGCTGCACCCAATGCAGTATTCGAGTACTATTGTCTCGGAACCTAGACCCAACATAGAGTGACGGGAGAAAATTTCGCCGTCTCTACATCCATAGAGACTGACTCCATCTCTCGGACTCGTACAATGTTTCGATATTACAAACATCTCACCACATTCGCCCTGTTGATACTTGCTGGCAGCTTCATTGCGGGATGCTCCGACGATGGTTCGAATAATTTGAATGCGCACTTTTCCCAAGTTAGACAAATCGCTGACGACTACAACACAACGATGGCCCGTATGTGGACGGGCGAGATCGACAGGGACGCCGGGCGGAAGGCAACCAATGAAGCAAGAGCGACTCTTGGAGATCTGCGTGACGCCTTGATTGAGAATGGAGCCGACGTCAACGCCACCAACGCGGCCATTGAGGCTAACGACGTATATCTCGGCGAACTAGGCGACGCATTAGCCGGACGGTCTTCAGCTCCTGTCGTTGCGCGTAGCGCATTGGCTATGCACCGCGCATATCAAGAGGTATTTCAGGGCGCTCCGAACATCGGCGGCCTCGAGCCGCGTTATCCCGGAATGGAGTCGTATATTGGACTCCTCTATCGAGATGAGTTCGGGAAAGATCCTAGCCCGCCCACTCGCGAGGAATTAGTAATCTGGCATACTTGGTGGGATCAGACAGGAGGTTATCTCGGGGGAGCGGGTGATGCCAGCGGGCGCACGTACCCCGAGGATCCGACGGTCGAACCAGTCTCGGATCTATCCCTACCGACCCGGTCGTCGTTCAGCCAGTTCCGGTCAGCGTACCTGTACTACGATGGGCTCGCGACGTTCAAGGCTGGCGATTGCCCCGCAACGCTAGAACGTGCCTTCCTCTCAAGCGCGAATGCAACCAACGTTAGCGTTGGTGGTCCATGGGCGCATCCGAGCTACGGGCTGCTAACCGCGGCCATCACGGGCTGCCGCGATAACACGATCGGTGGCCACCAGAATCTTCCCCCAGCCGACTGAGAATTTGTCCACGCGAATCCGCGTACCGCTATTCGCCACTATCGATGCACATATACGGGCTCGACATCTTCGCGTGCTCCACACCTTACGTGCTGTGGCGTAAAGAGACCCTCCGCTCCCGTTTCTCTCCGCGCAATCGGCAGGGAAGTTCATAATGGCGGGGGATAGGAGAGTCTTCTCTTATGAGTGAGTGACCCAGTACGGCAACGAGCATGATGGGCGGTCCAGCGCCACAATGGCGCCAGAACTGCACCGAGAGACGGGTGTGAACGGCAGATACTGCGGACGACACTCGCACAGGTATTCACACCGTATTCTGGAGAACTACACCGGCGGAGTGGTCGCCACCAGCACCGCCACGACGGCAAGGACCACGATCGCGAGGGCGATCTCCACGCGGACGCTTCGTCGCAGCAGCGCCGTCGCGCCGCGGTCGTCGTCCGCCAGCCCCAGCGCCGCACGTTCCAGTCGGGGGTGGATGACGAACCGGTTGTACGCGGCCACGATCAGCATCAGCCCGAACACCCCGATCTTCATCAGCAGGGCCACGCCGTAGTCGGTGTCGGTCAGCGACGACACCGAGGGGATCTCGGCGAGCGCCCGGTAGACGCCGGTGACGACGATGGCGGCGACGCACACCAGCGCCAGTGCGGAGAAGCGGACGACGACCGAGGCGAGACCGGCCAGATCGGGGCCCTCGTGCGACGTGCCGCCACCGACCGCGGCGGCGAGCGCCACGAGCCCCCCCAGCCAGACGGCCGACGCGAGGGTGTGGACGCCGTCGAACGCGAATCCGAGCACCGCGTCCGATCCCGCCGTCGCATGCCCCGCGAGGCTCGAGGCCAGGAGGGCGACGGCGGTCACGCCGGTCACGAGCCTCGTGACCGGCGCCGACCCGGCCCAGCCACGCCGCATGACCGCGCAGGACACGACGACGGCCACCATCTGCACCAGGAGGGCCAGACCCGGACGCGTCCTCAGGAGGAACGACACGGCCGCCGACGGGCCGCCGGTCTCGAGCCGGCGGAGCGTGGAGGCCATGACCGCCACGCCGCCGAGCACTCCGAGCGCCCCGACGACGGTCCAGAGCTCCGTGGGCAGGTCGATCCCCCGGATGCGCCGGGGGTCCGGCTCGGAACGCCGTGTCCCCGGAGGGCGGATCGGATCCGACAGGCCACGTTCCACCACCACCCGCCGCACGACGACCACGCCGAGAAGGAGGCAGAGCGCGGCGATCAGAAGGCCGCGCCCGGCGATCACCGTGCCGGGGTCGCGTCCGGTGGACGACAGGATCCCCGACGCGTCGACCGTCACCACCGTCGCGTGCCCGTCCCGCGACAGCGCACGGACCTCGACCGGGCGGGCCGGCGCCGGCGTCAACCGGACCAGATGGTCGTCCTCCCGATCGCGGGCGATGTGGATGCGGGGATCGGACACCCGGAGGAACCGCCCCTCCACGGCCGACGGCATGGCGACCAGCAGGGCATCGCCCTCCTGGACGACGGATGCCCCGGCGACCTGTGCGGACGCCGCCCCGGGAAGGACGGCGAGCATGACCAGGACGACGAGGAGGACGCGGCGCACGGGCCGAGGTTAGCCCCTCGCGACCGCCGAGGACCACGCCGGCATCGGCACCGCGGCCCGGACCCGCCCGTGCGGCGGCCACCGGCACGCCTTCCGTGACCAACGCCCCGCCGAACGGTGCCGTCCCGCCCCCGCACTCACCCTAGGATGGCGGAATGCCCCACGAGCGCGGACCCGTCAGACGCCTGTTCACCGGCCCGGTGTCCCCCGTCACCTTCCACCGGCTGGTGATGGCATCGGTGACCCTTCTCGTCGTCATCATCCCCAGCGGCGCACTTGTGCGACTGACCGGATCGGGGCTCGGTTGCCCGGATTGGCCCGGCTGCCACGGAGGTGTCGTGCCGCCGATGCACGGCCACACCGTGATCGAGTACAGCAACCGCGTCCTCTCGGCGGTCGTCGTGGTGGTCGCGGTCATCACCTACCTGATGGCCCGGCGGGTCGTCGGCGGACCCGCCCCCATGCGGCGATGGGCGCTCGTCGCCGCGATTGCGGCCGTGGCGCAGGCACCGCTCGGCGGCGTCACCGTGATGCTCGACCTCCACCCCATGGCCGTGGCCTCTCATTTCCTCCTCTCGTTCGTCGGGCTGACCGCCGCGACCCTGGTCCTGTTGCACGCACGCGACCTCCGCCACGCCGTGCGGCGCCGTGTGGAACGGCACCGGCAGGTCGTCAGCGGCATCATGCTGGCGCTCCTCAGCGCGGTGGTCGTCACCGGGGTCATGGCCACGGCCTCCGGACCGCATCCGGGTGACCCGGAGGTCAGGATCCGGTTCTGGAACATCACGGACGCCGTCGGCCTCCATGCCCGGGTCGTCCTGATCTTCGGGCTGACCGGCCTGCTGTTCCTGACCTGGCTGTGGAACCACGGCGTCGGCGACCCGGCGGTGCGGCCGCTGGCGATCCTCTTCGCACCGCTGTTCCTGATCCAGATCGGGGTCGGCGAGTATCAGTACCGGCACCAGCTGCCGTGGCAGGTGATCCTGGTCCACGTCTCCATCATCGCGCTGCTCTACACGACCGCGGTGGCACTGGCGTGGCTCATCGCACATCCGCGGATGCCGACGGACCACCGGGCGGACGCCCCGGCACGATCCCCTCAGTCGGCCGGCGCGGAGCCTGACCGCCAGGTCTCCAGCACCTCGCGCGCATGATCCGGGAACGCGATCCGGTCGGGGAGGTCGTCCGCCGCGAACCAGCGTGCATCGAGTGACTCCCGCGGATCCACGACCGGCGTGACCGCGCCGACCACACGGGCGGTGAAGTAGCAGTTCAGGGTGATGTCCGCGTCGTCCCCGTCACCGTAGCGATCGCCCCACATGCCGACCAGGCCGGCGACGCCCCCCTGGATCCCCGTCTCCTCGCGCCCCCCCCGCCCCGCCGCATCTGCCGGCAGCTCGTCCGGCTCGCAGAAACCTCCGGGGATGTCCCAGTGCCCGTGCCACGGGGTCAAGGCGCGCTGCACGAGCAGGAGCCGGCCGGACGCGTCGGTGACGAGCGCGCCCGCACAGGGTTTGGCGTTGCGCCAGTGCTCGGCGCCGCACGACGCACAGCGAACCGGGCGCGGGCCGGGCAGCTCCGCGGCACAGCGGGGACAGAACCGGAACGCCGGATCGGCGGTCAGCGGTAGCGGTCGGCCTGGGTCTGGCACGGCACGCAGCGCTCGGCGTCCGGCTTGATCTGGAGGCGACCGTCGGGGATCGGCGTCCCGCACTCCACGCAGACGCCGTAGGTGCCGTCGGCGATGGACTTCAGGGCGCGTTCGATCTGGCCCATCCGCTCACGGGCGCGGCTTTGGAGCCGAAGGTCGTGCTCGCGCATCTCGGAGTCCGAGGCGGCCTCGGCGGGATGGTGATGCCCGTCGGAGCGCTCGTTTCCGTCCTCGGCGAGGTTGTGCCGCGACTGGAGTTCACGCAGCTCCGACTCGAGGATCTGGAGTCGTTCCTCCGCCCGTTTCATCCGATTGGGGTCCGTCATGGCCTGTTATCTAAGCACTCAACCGGCGGTCGCGTGTAAACGATGACCGTACCGACGGTCTGCGCGGGACCTCCGGCACGACGACGTGACCGCCGTTCACGCGATATCCGATCGACCGCGCCGGACACGGGGCGTACGTAAGGACGCCCTACATCGAGAGCTTCTTCCCATTTGATCCTCAGGATGTCTCGGATACCTTTTCGCGCATGAACAGACTCGTCAGGACGTCCTCGGCCACCCTCACCGCGGTGGCCCTCACCCTCGGAGCGGTGTCGGCGCTCGTCGCGGCGGACGCGGCCTCGCCCGCCGTCAAGAAGCCGCCGCCGAGCATCCGGATCATCCCCAAGGCATTCACCGTGACGGTGGCGGCGACCGCAGCCGGCTCGGCCACCATCCCGGACAAGCAGCGGCTGTCGACCATGTGCGGAAGCAAGGAGTACGCGGTCGCCCAGGGGATCATCTCGAGCACCCACCCCGTGACGAGTCAGTCCTTCGGACCCGCCGCGGGCAGTGCCTTCGTCGTCGGTGCCGCCGGCACGGCGAAGGTCCGGACCCAGCTCCTCTGCGCCAAGAACGTCACCGTGCGGCACTACCGCAAGGCCGCGAAGTTCATCGCGGGCGGGGCGACGAGCAGCTACGGCACGGCGCGCGGAGCCCTCACGTGCCCGGCCGGCTTCGCACCGTCCGGTATGCAGACGACACTCGACTACGCCCCCGGCTTCGGTGCGTACTCCTCCCTTCCGAACGGTGCACGCGGCTGGCTCGTCCAGGTGGAGAAGGTTCCCAGCAGCGTCTCGCAGTACACCGAGCCGGCATGGGTCGACATGGCCTGCATCAAGGCGGCAAGCGTGACGAAGGTGACCAAGACGACCGTCGTCGCCAATGGCGTCGCGACCACGAGCGCCACCTGCGCCGGCTCACGGCGCGCCCTCGGCTGGGGCATGAAGGTGGACGCCTACACCGGCTACGCGAGCGGCAACGACGACTGGGCGACCCCGTACGTCTCGCGGGCCCAGTTCACCCCCAACGGCAAGACGATGAACTTCACGTTCCGCGTCCCGGCGGCCCAGACCGTCACCAAGCCCGCCTCGGAGATCCAGGTCCAGGTCGTCTGCGGGGTCCCGAAGTCATAGATCCAGCGGGGTTCGTGCGACCCCGACCGCGGATGTGAGGGGCGCGTCCATCCAGGACGCGCCCCGTCATTCCGTGGTGGGATTCATGGCGCCAGGCGTGGCGCACCCCGTTCCCGGACGCTCGACCGTCACCGATCGCCGCGCTCGGGTCCGGTCCTCGTCACTTCGCCGGCGGCTCGCCGTGGCCGTAGGGACGGTCCGCACCGGGATACTCCGCAAGGAGTCCTTCGACGGCCGCGATCTCGTCGTCACCCAGTGGGCGCCCCGCCAGGGCGGCGTTCGCCCGGGCCTGCTCCGCGTTGCGTGCGCCGACGATGGCCGATGTCACCTCGGGCCGGCGCAGCACCCACATGACGGCCAGTTCGGCGACGCCGCCGGGACGCCCGCCCTCCTCGGCGATCCGTGCGAGGCCCCGCGTCACCTCCACGCGCTCGGGCCACGCCTCGTCGGTGAAGAACTCGCTCGCGGCGCGCCAGTCGTCATCCGAGAAGGTCGTCGAGGCGTCCATCTTCCCCGTGAGAAGACCGTGCGCGAGAGGTCCGTACGCGAGGACGCCGACGCCGTGATCGGCGCACCAGGGCAGTTCCGACCGCTCGATCTGCCGGCGCATGATGTGGTACCCCACCTGGAAGCCGGCGAACGGCGTCACGTCCCAGGCCGCCTCCAGATCGGACGTCGCGTAGTTGCTGACGCCGATGTGGCGGATCTTCCCCGCCGTCTGCAGGTCCCGCATGGCGCCCATGGTCTCCTCGGCCGTCGCGTCGGTGACGGGCCAGTGCACCTGGAAGAGATCGATGGTGTCGATGCCGAGGGCCGCGAGGTTCCGGTCGACGGCCGAGCGGATGTAGTCGCCGCTCGCGTCACGCCAGATGCGGAACGCGGGGTCCGTCTCCCATGCGACACCGCATTTGGTGGCCACGATGACGTCCTCGGAGCGTTCCTTCAGGAACCGTCCCACGATCCGCTCGGCACGGTGCTGACCGTAGATGTCGGCCGTGTCGATCCAGTTGATGCCGGCGTCCACCGCCGCATGGCAGGCGGCCAGCGAGTCCGCATCGTCCGCACCGCCCCACCGTCCGCCGAACACCCACGTGCCCAGGCCCACGACCGTGAGATCGAGATCGCTTCCACCCAGTCGCCGGGTCTCCATACCGCCCTCCTCAGTTGGCTTCCCGTCGATCCTAGATGGTTGATTCCACGGTATTCGCGGCGTGGTGCGTGTCACCGGCGGCGCGGATACGCCACCGGGCGACTCGAACAGGCGACCAGCATGCCCTTCGGCGCCCGGCGACGTCCCGCATCCCCCGGTGACGCGCCCCACATCCACGCGTTCGTGGAATCAACCATCGAGTGCCCGGGGTCGGAGATACGCCGGGGTCCGGCGAGGGGATGCCGCCGGTGGCCGGGAAACGGGAGCGGCGCACCTCGACGGAGTGCACTCCGTGTGATGACGTCCCCGCGGTGTGACCCCGCTCAGGCCGTCGGCGCGGCGTCCGGGATCGCCGGGTCGGGCCGTGGAGGACGACGGTCACGCCATCGGCGCTCGAGCCACGCGACTCCGACCATGACCGCGCCGACGTACACCCAGCCCACGGCGACATCGATGAGATAGTGCTCGCCCGAGTAGACGAGCGCGAACGCCATCGCCACGGGATACGCGAGCAGCAGGGCCCGTCCCCACCAGGGCGCCGCACGCCAGAAGAAGGCGCAGACGAGCACGGCGAACGCCGCGTGCAGCGACGGCATGGCGGCCACCTGGTTCACGGTTCCCTGTCCCTTGGACAGCACGGACTCGGCCCGGTGCAGCCCCAGCGCCTGCCATCCCCGTCCGCTGATCCGTGAGATGTCGCCCACCTCGCCGTGCTGGGAGGCGAGCCACGGCGGTGTGGCCGGGAACAGGATGTATGTCGCGAGTCCGAGCGTCGTGAGCGCCAGGAAGCGGCGGACGAACCGCCCGAACCGTTCCCGGTTGCGCGCCCACAGCACCCCGGCGATGACGTAGACGGCGAAGAAGTGGGAGATGTAGACGAGGGTCACCGCGACGTCGTACCAGTGCACCTGTGCCGGGTCATACAGCCATTGCTGGAGCCGGACCGTCGGGATCCTCCCGGCCCCGGCCACCTCGTCGGCCACGATCATCTCGTGCTCGCGGACCGGGATCCCGAGCGTGTCCGCCATGCCCCGCGTGTAGTCGTACGCCAGCAGGAAGAGCGTGAACGGTATCCAGTCGCGGACGAGGACGAGCGCGTCCCGGGGAGGCCGGCCGATGCAGGCGATGAGGAGGGCGCCGCACGTCCACAGGATCACGCCCTCGCGGTCGAAGGGGATCCCGACGTCCCAGAAGACGACGAGCGCGACGAGTCCGTAGAGCAGGAGCAGTACGAGGCGGACGCGTGGCAGGACCCCGGGTGCGGGCACGGCGTCGTCGTTCACCACGGTCAGCTGGGCGGATGCGTCGGCCTCGGGCGTTGACATCGGATCGACACACTACGGCAGGCCCGCCGGCACGCCCGCCCGGCGGGTCGACTCAGGACCGGCGTGCGCGGCGTGCCAGACGGGCCGCCCGCATCCAGGCGCGCGGCAGGTCGCGGCGGGCACCG
>CALMEC010000355.1 GCA_937862675.1 uncultured Actinomycetes bacterium | reverse complement strand
ATGACCGACGCGAGATGCCGCTGGTACTCGAACCCCAGGCGGTCCGGTCGCGCGATGTCGACGTAGCTGGATTCCACCCCGTCCTGGAGCACCAGACGACCGGACGGATTGGCGGGATCGGCGACGACCTCCACCACGACCTGATCGACCGGGATCGGATGGACGGGAAGCCCGGGCAACGCGTCGCGCCGGCTCATCCGCGCGCCCCGCCACCCCTTCGGCGGATCACCCGCCGCCCGGGCCGGATCCCGCCGCCGGCGCATCCGGATCGCGTCATTCCGACAGGAGGTCGTGGACACGCCCCTTGGGACGTCCGACGATCGCGCGGTCGCCGCGGACGACGACCGGCCGCTGCAGCAGCATCTTGTGCGCGAGAAGCGTGTCGACGATCTGTTCCTTGGTGGCCACGTCGTCATCCGAGAGTTCCAGCTTCTTGAAGAGGCTGTCGCGCCGTACGAGCGCCGTCGGCTCGTCCTCCAGGTGATCGACGAGCCACTCGAGTGTGGCCCGATCCGGGGGGTTCTTGCGGTAGATGACGACCTCGTGATCGACGCCGAGGTCCTCGGCGATCGCCACGGCGTTCACCGACGAGTTGCAGTACGGGTTGTGGTAGATCGTCACTTTCTCCATGGGGCCGAGCATATCGCCCCCTCGCGGCACGATTCCTCCGGCATCCGCGTCACCGGTATCCCTGCCGCGATCATCCCCGCGCGCCGCAGCGCTCGCCGCACCCCTGGTGTCGCGCGCCCGGCCGACGGCATGACCGCACCGTCGGGTCGATCAGCCGGCGCACCCACTCCAGGTGCGTCCTCGCCATGTTCATCCTCATCGGCACACGAGTCCCGATCGATGCCCCGCCCGCCCGCAGAACCCGCGGCCGTACCACTCGGCAGATCACGGCCCGACACACCCGCAACCGCCCGAGATCGGCGGTGCCGCGTGTTAAGTGTCTGACACCAGCGCTGTCAGCAGCCGCCGGTTGTCCCCCGGTGCGGCGGCTACTCCACCGTGACGGTCTTCGCCAGGTTGCGCGGCTGGTCCACGTTGAGACCGCGAGCACGCGCCACCGCGTAGGCAAAGAGCTGCAGGGGAACGTTGGCCGTGACCGGCGACAGGATCGGCGGGGCCCCCGGGCACCAGAGGACGGCGTCCGCGCGCTGCTCGATCGGGCGGCTGCCTTCCCTGGCCCCCGCGCTCCCCTTCGCC
>CALMEC010000354.1 GCA_937862675.1 uncultured Actinomycetes bacterium | reverse complement strand
CGCAACCGGCTGCGCCGTCGCCAGCGAGCGCACGAAGGCGTGCACGCCGTCCGCCGCGCTGAACGCCGTCAGGCCGAGATCGGAGACGATGAACCACTGCGTCGCCGTCTGGCCGCCGTTGTCCTTCTTCGGCAACGCGTAGGCCGACAGCACGTAGACGCCGGGCTGCAGCGTCGGGATCGCCTCCGACACCGGGAACGCGGTCGTCACGTCTTCATTGAGCCGCACCTGGGTCGCAAGCTCGCCGCTGTAGACGCGCGCGCCCGTGCGTTCCTTGATCGCCTCGGTCTCGTAGGACGAGATCGCCTTCTGGAAATCGCCGCTCTGCAGCACCTGCGCCAGCCCGCGGTCGCCGATGCGATAGACCTCGACGCCGACGCGCTCGGTGTTCACGGTGACGAGCGGAATGCCCTGCTGGCCCTTGTTCGGCAGCACGTAGTTGCGGCCCGTGGCGCGCACGGACGGGGTGCGGTCGCGCACGTAGACGGCGAGGTCGCGGAACACGCCGTCCTTGTAGACGGCACGCGCCTGGAGCGACTCGCGGTGATACCCGCATTTCTCGAGCACACGGCACGAGCCGGGATTGCCGGAGAACACGTCGCCGTGCAGCCGCACGAGATCCGTCGACCGGAAGATGTACCGCGTGAACGCCGCGACGGCCTCCGTGGCGTACCCCTGGCCCCAGTGGCGGACGCCGATCCAGTATCCGATCTCCCCCGAGCGGCGGTACACGTCGCGACCGGGCGTGAGACCGATGCATCCGATGACATCCGTTCCGTCGGTGATCGCCAGCCCGAAGAGCGGATGCTCCGTACCGCTGGTCACCAGCGCGATGTACCGGCGTGCATCCCGCGTGCCGTACGGGGTGGGGAATCCGTCACGCAGATTGACCGCGATGCGCGGATCGTCCGCCTCACGCGCCAGCGTGCGCGTATCCGAGTGGTGGAGCGGACGGATGGTGAGGCGCGGAGTGGTGATCAGGGCGGCGCGGCGGCGCATACCGTGATTCTGCCCGGCATCGGGCGTCGTGGCGACGGCTCACAGCATTTCCGCAGGCCCCGCTCAGGTCGTGCGGCGCCCGTCGTCCGATCCGAACACGCGGGCCGCGTCGACGCGCAGGTCCGGAGCGAGGGTGACCCGGGGATCCTGCCGCGTGTGCGCACCCAGGCTGACCCGCACCAGACGCTCGTCCTCCAGGTCCCCCAGCGCCGCCATGACGCGGAGCACGCCGCGACGGTCCGCGTCGAGGCCCAGATCCGCGGCCGCGGTGCGCACCGAGAGCGCCACGCATCCGTCCTCCGGTCGTCCCTCGTCGAGCCATTGCAGGACCAGGAGCATCTCGAGCCGCTTGGCGAGGTCGTCCACGGCTCCGACAGTAGCCGTTCGGATGCCCTGTGCGAATGTCATGAATCCTTGTGCGATCCGTCCCGCGCGCGGGCGCCCGAGTAGGATTCCCAGGCTCCCGGTCCAGGGGGCGACCGTTTCGATTCGGGAAGGGTGGAACGTTTGGATCTGTTCGAATACCAGGGCAAGGAGCTGTTTGCCCGCAATGGGATCCCGGTCCCGTCCGGCGAGACCGCCGAGACGCCGGCCGAGGCCCGCGCCGCCGCCGAGCGCATCGGTGGAACCGTCGTCGTGAAGGCCCAGGTACAGGTGGGTGGGCGCGGCAAGGCCGGGGGCATCCAGCTGGCCGCGAACCCCGACGAGGCCGAGGCGCGCGCGCGGGACATCCTCGGGATGGACATCAAGGGGCACATCGTGCACCGCGTCTGGATCGAGTCCGCATCGGACATCGAGAAGGAGTACTACGCGTCCATCACGTTCGACCGCAGCGAGAAGAAGCCACTCGTCATGCTGTCCGCCATGGGCGGCGTCGACATCGAGGCGGTCGCCGAGGAGCACCCGGACAAGCTGGCGCGTCTTCACATCGATCCGCTGTCCGGTTTCCACCCGCACCACGCTCGCCGGCTCTGTTACGAGGCGGGCATCGACCCCGAGGCCATGCGGGGCGTGCAGGACATCCTCATCAAGCTCTACGCGGGCTTCACCGACCTCGACGCGATGCTCTTCGAGATCAACCCCCTGATCCTCACCAAGGGCGGCGACGTCATCGCGCTCGACGCCAAGGTGACCATCGACAACAACGCCCTTTATCGTCATCCCGACGTCGCGGCGCTGCAGGAGTCCACGACCGAGGACCCGCAGGAGCGCATGGCGCAGGAGAAGGGCGTCACGTACGTCAAGCTCGACGGTGACGTCGGCATCCTCGGCAACGGCGCCGGTCTCGTCATGAGCACCCTGGACGTCGTCGCCCTGGCAGGAGGCCGTCCGGCCAACTTCCTGGACGCCGGCGGCGGATCCAAGGCCGACGAGGTCGTGGCCGCACTTGAGGTCCTCCTCTCGGACCCGAAGGTGAAGTCGCTCCTCATCAACATCTTCGGTGGCATCACCCGCTGCGACGAGGTGGCCGAGGGCCTTCTCACCGCCATCGACCAGCTCGGTTCCACCATCCCGATCGTCGTCCGTCTCGACGGCACGAACGAGGAAGAGGGACGCAAGATCATCCAGGACCGCGCACCGTCCAACGTCGTGGTCGAACCCACGATGCTGTCGGCCGCCGAGCGCGCCGTCGCGCTCGCGAAGGAGGCCGCATGAGCATTCTCGTCGACGGGAACACCCGCCTGGTCGTCCAGGGGATCACCGGCCGTGAGGGCCAGTTCCACGCCACCCGCAACAAGGCCTACGGCACCAACGTCGTCGCCGGCGTGACGCCCGGCAAGGGCGGCCAGGACATCGAGGGCATCCCGGTGTTCAACACGCTCCACCAGGCCGTCACCGAGACCGAGGCCAACACGGCCATGGTCTTCGTGCCGCCACGGTTCGCGGCCGACGCCATCTACGAGGCCATCGAGAGCGGTGTCGAGCTGATCATCGCGATCACCGAGGGCATCCCGGCCCACGACATGCTGAACATCTACACCCACCTCCGCCGCGGCAACCAGACCCTCATCGGTCCGAACTGCCCGGGCGTCATCAGCCCCGGCAAGGCGACGGTCGGCATCATGCCCACCCAGGTGTTCAACCCCGGCCGTGTCGGCCTCGTCAGCCGCAGCGGCACGCTGACCTACCAGATCTCGAAGGAGCTGGCGCTCCTCGGCATCGGTCAGAGCACGGTGGTCGGCATCGGCGGCGACCCGGTCGTCGGCAGCTCGTTCATCGACATCATCAGCAAGTTCGAGGACGATGACGAGACCGACCTGGTCGTGATGGTCGGCGAGATCGGCGGCAACGAGGAGGAGAAGGCCGCGGAGTACATCGCCGCCAACATGAAGACCCCGGTCGTGTCGTACATCGCCGGGTTCCAGGCTCCCCCCGGCAAGCAGATGGGTCACGCCGGAGCCATCATCACCGGATCGTCCGGAACCGCCCAGGGCAAGAAGGAGGCCCTGGAGGCGAAGGGCATCCGCGTCGGGACCAACCCGACCGAGGTCGCCCAGTTCGCCAAGGAGGCGCTGCGCTAGGACCTCCGGTTCCACCCAGGGATGCCGGGCCCTCAGAGTGACGGGCCCGCATCCCGATGTCGCCCGCCATCACACCGACGGCGGGCGACATCACCGGCGCCCCACAAGCCGGACGTCACGAACCCGTGACCTGATCCCGGCGAGGGTTGCAGCCGCCAGACCGCGACAGA
>CALMEC010000353.1 GCA_937862675.1 uncultured Actinomycetes bacterium | reverse complement strand
CGGCATACGAGATCGTGATGTGACTGGAGTTCAGACGTGTGCTCTTCCGATCTCATCCTCTGCCGGACGGTTCCGTAGACACCGAGGAACCGTCCGGCAGAGGATGCGTATTCGATCGCGATCGCACGTCCCCAACCAGCGCCCCAGTCAACGTTCTGAACGACGCGGCCTGTACCGAGAGATACGACGACATGGCCGACACCGAGCCCTTGGCTATCCGTCCCAAGATGGATCTCGCCGGGAAGATACGCACCCGTACACTGACCAAAATCCCAGTCCTGAAAATTCGCCGCCACCGGAGCTGTCCAGCCGTTGCCAGGGAAGGCGCGCAGCGCAGCATGCGCTGACGGAACCGCTGCCCACATCAGTACGACCAGCAGAAGAGCGGACAACCACCGAATCGGACGCATCGTCACCGGCGGCGCTGTGGCACTCACCCGCGCGCTGATGTCGAACGATGGATGCAAGCTGGCCTCAGTGCATCGATCCACACCGGCATCCGTCTCGCGCCGCCCCACGTGCAAGCTCCGCATGCGTCCCCCATCTCGATGAGTACTCGGACGCACTCCCTGCGCCTGGACGAAATCTTCCAATTCCTCATGCCGGCCGGCAAGGGTACGGGACTACCCCGTATCCACGAGTCGTCCGACGACTCGGCACCCATGCGCCAGGAACAGCACCGTCACGCTGGTCGGGCCATCGGGCTTCATATCCGTCAGCCGGTGCGCTCGGGCCCGAAAGACGGGCGTCGCGCGACTTTCTCTTCCTTTCCAGGGAATTTTCTGCGCGTGTTAAGTGTCTGACACCAACGCTGTCAACGAGGGCGTTGGCGGACCAGGTCCCTCGCCGGTTGCACCATCCGCCATCCATAGGCGAACATGTGTTCGATGTCCGGTACCCCCTACATCGAGCTCCACGCGCACTCCGCCTTCAGCTTCCTGGACGGGGCCTCCAGCCCTGAGGAGCTCGCCGAGCAAGCCGCGGCAATGGGCTATCCGGCCATCGCGCTCACCGACCACGACAGCCTTTCGGGGTCGCTGGCCTTCGCACACGCCTGCCGGTCGGCGGGAATCCGGGCCATCACCGGGAGCGAGGTCACGCTCCGCGACGGATCGCACCTCACGCTCCTGGCCCGCACCGCCACCGGGTACGCCAACCTCTGCCGGCTCATCACGCTGGCCCACCGCGACACACGGCCTCCGCCCGACCGGCGCGCGCGGCCGCCCGCACTCGACCCCGCACACCTCCCCGAGCACGCCGAGGGGCTCGTCTGCCTCACCGGATGCGCACGCGACGGGTGGCTGCCGCGTCGTCTGCGCACCGGATCCGCCGAGGACGTCCGTGCCTCTGTCGACACTCTCGTCCGTGTCTTCGGTGCCGGCGACGTCTTCGTCGAACTGCAGCGCCCCCGCACGCGCGGCGACCGCACCCAGAATCGCATGCTGGCCGATCTGGCCGAGGCCTGCGGCCTCCGCACCGTCGCGACCGGAGACGTGCATGCCCATCACCCGCGACGCGCCTACCTGCAGGACGCCTTCGTCGCCATCCGGAACCGTCTCACCCTGGACGGCTCGGAGCACGAACGCCGCGGCAACCGCGACGCCGTGCTGCGCTCGCCGGAGGACATGGCCGAACGTTTCCGCGACCATCCCGACGCCGTCTACCAGACGCTCCGCCTGACCGAACGCCTGGAGTTCGATCTCACCAGCGACCTCGGATACGCCTACCCCGATTTCACCGCCGCGGGCGAGTCGGCCCTCACCACGCTCACCCGCATCTGCCGTATGCAGATGGGCGCGCGCTACCCCAACGCGTCACGACGACATGAGGCGCTGGAACGCCTGGAGGAGGAACTGAAGCTCATCGACCACCACGGCCTGGCCGGGTTCTTCCTCCTGCACCGTGAAATCCTGGAGATCGCCCGCGAGGTGGCCGACGCCTGCCGGCCGGCCGGATCGGCACGTCGCAGCCTCCCCCCGGGACGCGGACGCGGCTCGTCCGTCGGATCCATTGTCTGCTACCTGACCGGCCTC
>CALMEC010000352.1 GCA_937862675.1 uncultured Actinomycetes bacterium | reverse complement strand
GCCCGACGAGGACTGCGAGGACTGGTTCACCCACGGCTACTGCGATGCGCACAGCCGGGCCCAGGTCGTCTTCACCGGCCGGAAGGTGCGAACCTGGCCCGCGCGGGGCGGGGCGGCGGCCGCCGCTTACACCGCCGCCAATCCCACCTTGGCGGAGTTGGCGAGAGCCTTCTGCGCGGCCGTCGGTTACCGCGGTGTCTTCGATATCGATTGGCGGTACGACCGGCGCACCGGCTCGTTCACCCGCCCCATGTCGGCCGGAGAGGTGGCGGGGCTCCGCGACCTCTATGAGCTGAAGCCGTATTCCGTCGAGTATCCCGACGGCGGCAGCGAGTCAGGAATGCGGTCCGTGGCGCGGGCCGCCTTCAGCGAGGTGTCCCAGGACTGCGCGTGGGAACCGGGCACCGCGCCCCCCGGCGGTCCCTACGGCGTGGTCTCCCGCTCCGATCCCCGATTCGGCCGGCTGACCCTCCGCTGCATCGTGGGCTCGTTCGACGGCGTCCCCGGGTACGGCGTCACCGACCTCCTCGTGGCACGCGCGGGGCGCTCCGGCCCGTTCACCCGCCTTATCGCCCACGTCATACCGACGCCCTACTCCATTGCGAACGCCTGCCTCAACGACCGCCGGCCGTGGGGCGTCCCCCCTCGGCCCCGCGTCGAGCTTCAGTTCTGCACGCCGTTCCCCTCCGTGCTCGTGGACCTCAACCGCTGAGATCCGGCGTGCGCCGCGTGCCGCCGGATCGGCTCGCCACGGCACACGACGCGGATCGATGTGACGACTCCGGAAGGATCGGGGTCACCGGGGCGGGCCCCGCTAAGGACTGACGGGGGCCGGGCCCTCCCCGGGGGCCCCGTCGCCCTCCGGGCCGCCGTCAGGTCCTGCGGGCACGGTCGATCCGGCGTCACCGGATGCCGGAGGCGTCTCGTCGTCGGCACCGGCCACATGGGCGGTGATCCGCGGCGGCAGGGGCCCCGGACGCGGCGGCCGCGGCATCCCCGCCGCGTCGTAGGCCGCGGCCTCGTCCAGGGTCTCGTGGTCCAGGAGCGCGTGCGTGAGTGACTCGAGCTTGTCGCGGTTCTCACGGAGCTTCCTGAGCGCATCCCGGTAGCACTCGTCGATGATCTTGCGGACCTCGTCGTCCACCAGCTCCTGGGTGCGTTGCGAGGCCGCGGCGCCGATGCCCGGGAAGAGCATGGGCTCGTCGTTCGGCCCGGGGAGAACCGAGACCGGCCCGATGGCCTCGCTCATGCCCCAGCGCCCGACCATCTGCTTGGCGATCTTGGTGACCTGCTCCAGGTCCGACTCGGCACCGGTGGTGACGTCCCCGTAGACGATCTCCTCCGCCGCCCGGCCGCCGAGCGCACCGATGATCCGCCCGTGCAGGTAGGCGGCGTCGTACCCGTACCGGTCGGTGGACGGAGCCTGGAAGGTCACGCCGAGTGCACGCCCGCGCGGGATGATCGACACCTTCCGCACCGGGTCGGCTCCCGGAATCAGCATGCCGAGGAGGGCGTGTCCCGACTCGTGGTAGGCGGTGCGCTCACGTTCGGCGTCCGACAGCATGATGTGCCGCTCGGCTCCCAGGACGATCTTCTCGAGCGAGTCCGTGAAGTCGGCCTGTACCACCATCGTGTGATTGCGACGCGCGGCGAGCAGCGCCGCCTCGTTGGCCAGGTTGGCGAGGTCGGCACCCACCATCCCGGGCGTGGACGAGGCCAGGCCGTCGAGGTCGACATCGGCGCCCAGCGGCATGTGCCGCGTGTGCACCTTCAGGATGGCCAGCCGGCCGGACTGGTCGGGAGGGTTGACCGCGACGCGCCGGTCGAAGCGCCCGGGCCGCAGGAGCGCCGGGTCGAGGATCTCCATCCGGTTGGTGGCGGCGATGACGATGACGCCCTCCGACCCGGAGAAGCCGTCCATCTCGGTGAGGATCTGGTTGAGCGTCTGCTCCCGTTCCTCATGTCCGCCCATGCCGCCGCCGGAGCTGCGGGACCGCCCGACGGCGTCCAGCTCGTCGATGAAGACGATGGCAGGCGCCGCCTCCTTGGCCTGCTTGAACAGATCGCGCACCCGGCTGGCACCGACACCGACGAACATCTCGACGAACTCCGACGCCGAGAGCGAGAAGAACGGGACGCCCGCCTCACCCGCGACGGCGCGGGCGAGCAGCGTCTTTCCGGTACCGGGC
>CALMEC010000351.1 GCA_937862675.1 uncultured Actinomycetes bacterium | reverse complement strand
GGATCGGCTCACCCTCTTCCTGGGGCAGTACTGGGGCGGCCCGACGACGTACTCGGAGCGCCGCGGGCACCCGCGCCTGCGGATGCGCCATGTCGACTTCTGGATCGACCAGGACGCCCGTGACCGCTGGGTCACGCACATGAACGCCGCCATCGACGAGGTGACACCCCCGGAGGACATCGCGCAGGTCATGCGCGACTACTTCGACATGGCCGCCGACGCGATGATGAACCGCTGAGAGAGTCCCGGAGAGGGCACCGACCACGGGGCCGCCCCCGGACGAGATGGTCGTCAGGTGGTGCGACGCACGTTCCCGTTCGCATTCACCGTGAACGCGGCGAGCGGTCGTCGGGCCCCGTGTGCGCGGTAGCGCACCGATGTCCCGGCCACAACCGTGGAGAACGAGCTCACGCCGGCGGGTATCAGCACGGGTTGCTCGGTCACGACCCCGGTCCGCAGAACCTGCTCTTCAACGAGCGGGATCGCCCGAGGTGACGCGACGCGCACCACGAGACGGCGCACCCGCGGGATGCCGGCGGAGATGGGGAGGACCGAGCCGACCGCGGTGACCCGGAGCGACAGCCGGCGAGGCATCGCCGCGCGCCGTGACGGCGTCAATCGCAGCACGATGCCGGGTGTCTCGGCCGACCTCCCCGTGACGACGGCGACGCTCCGGTCGGCGAGTTCCGTGGCGTCGGTGACGCTCTCCGCGGTGAGGAGTCTCCAGCGGAGACGTCCGTCGGCGGTGAGCGCCTGAACCGAGTCCGATGCCCCGAAATGGAGTTGCCCGCGACCTTGTTCGGGATAGCTGATCCATGGGCGGGAGCGGTTCACCCGCACCAGGACCTGGCCCGCGGCGGTGACGCCGGTGGGCACCGCGGTCTCCGGGAACCTGCGCGCCCACCTGGTCGTTCCGTCGGTAAGACGCACCGCGCGCAGGGACGTCCTCCATCCGTTGTCGACGGGGACCGCCAGGTACATCTGCCGGCGGGTCCAGTCCACCTGGAGCCCGCGCAGGGGGGCCGTCGGCGCAATGGTCCACTTCATCTCTCCGGCGGGGTCCATCAGTCCGAGGCTCCGCCGGTCGCGGAGAACGAGTACGTCTGCCGTCGTCGCGGCGAGCACCCGCGTCGACGGCATCGACCACAGCAACCGGCCGTCGGTCGTGCTCAGGGCGATGAGCGCCTTGGTGCCGGTGACGTAGACGGTCGTGCCGGCCACGGCGATCGCCGGACCGGGCATCGCCACGTCGGTGGAGAGCCCGAACGCGTCGGTCGGATCGTCGAACGCCCAGACCTGCGTGCCGTCGCGGGTCGCGACGACCCCGCGCACCGGATCCGTGGGATCCCGGGTGTTGCGGACGGTGATGCACGTCGCCGGCTCTGCGGTGCCGGCTCCCGCGCAACCCGAGCGGACCCTTCCCGTCCGGCGGTCGACGACCGTGACACGTCCGACCTCGCCGAACGGTCCGATCGTGCCGTCCGGCCACGCCTGGACGACTCCCGGGGCGCTGCAATGGTCGCAGATCGCGGGGATCTGGGCACGCCACCTCAGCCGTCCGTCCGACGTCCGGCTGTCGAGCATGGTCGGGACATCGGGCCGGGAGGGGCCGAGCACGACATAGCCCTGCGCATCGGTGAAGAGCGCCCCGGACGTCGCGACACCCAGCGGATTCCCGATGATCCGGGGGACCGGCACCGCGCTCAGGGCGGGTGCGGACCCGGTGAACGCGATGAACGCGACAAGTGAACGAACGACAGCACGCATGCCCATCACCTCCGTCGATGTGGGCGCGGAGCGCGCCGGGCCCGTAGGAACGCTATGCGACGGGAACCCGGTTGTCACCCGGCCGCGGAACGGGACCGCCGGCATCACGCGGCCGGCCGGGCCCGCCGATGCGTAACATCGCCGGAATGGCCGCGGCTAGCCGGAGGCGGTGGTCGCGTCCGTCACCGTCGGCGCGTGCGCGCGGATCACGGACTCCGCCTCCGGGGTCATCGCAGTCACCGGGATGGGGAGGCTCTGATCGGTCGTCGTGTGGATGAACCACACGTTCTTCGTGCGGTGCACGGAGCGGACCTCGGCCCAGGGCAGGTGATGGGCGCCGTGGGCGTTCTCGAACTCCAGGCCCTCGGGGTCGAACTCGACGCTGATCCGGGCCGGCGGGGGCAGGGCCCGGAACTGGGCGCGCAGGTTGCGCTCCAGCCCCAGGTGGGGGAGGAAGTAGTAGCCC
>CALMEC010000350.1 GCA_937862675.1 uncultured Actinomycetes bacterium | reverse complement strand
TGGGATCAGGCGAGCGACACGATGCGGGCGCCGTCGGCGGCGCCGACGTCGTTGTAGTGGAAGCCGTCGGCGTAGCGCGTGACGCCGAGTCCGGGGACGTCCCACACCGGCTGGCCGTCGACGGCCCAGGCCGCGTCGACGTGCACCCACACGCCGGGTGCGGCGGCCACCACCGGTGCGAGCGCCACCGTCACGCCGAGAACGATCGCTCCGACCGTCAGAGTGACGACGGCGGGCCGTGGGAGTGCGAGCGGCGGCATCTCGGTTGCAGGCTAGATGATTGATTCCACGGGATCGCGGATGCCGGATGCCGGCCGGGGCGGGCGGGGACGGGTACCACACCGCGAGATCGCGGGGTCTCCCATCTAGCCGTTCCTCCGCGTCATCGTGAACCCGACCCCGCGGACGGTCTCGATCTCGGTCGGTGAGTCGATCGACTCGAGCTTGCCCCGCAGGCGGCGGATGAACGAGTCGACGGTGTTGTCATTCACGATGGCGCCGTCGGGCCACGCGGCGGCGACGACACTCCGGCGGCGCACGATCTCGTCCGGCCGCGCGGTGATCGCCGCCAGCATGCGGAACTCCGTGGGGCTCAGCCGTACCTGTCCGTGCTTCGTCCGGGCCGAGTGCGAGATCGGGTCGAGGACCAGCCCGTTCGCCGTCGCGCTGCACGCGGCGCCACGGCGCGCCAGGACATCGATGCGGGCCAGCAGCACCTTCAGTTCGAACGGTTTCGTCACGTAGTCGTCGGCGCCGGCCGCGAAGCCCGCCAGGTGGTCGTGCGTCGCGTCGAGGGCCGTCAGGAAGAGCACGGGCGCGTGCTGGCCCGCCGACTTGAGGGCCTGGACCACGTCGCGTCCGTCCGCGTCCGGCAGCCCGATGTCCATGACGATGACGCCGATGTTCCGGTCCGGGCCGAACAGGCGCAGCGCCTCACCCCCGTCGTGGGCGACGATCACCTCGTAGTCGGCCTGCCTCAGCCCCCGGATCAGGATCGTGCGGATCGCCTCCTGGTCCTCGCAGACTCCGATCGTGAGCATTCCTCTCCTGCTTCTCGCGCTGACCCTACGCACCGCCGTCGGACGCATCGTGGCACGACGAACCTGCAGGCAACCTTGACGCCGGTCCGGCCGCCGTTCAGGTCGAGGAGGCGGTGCTCACCGTGTCGAGCGCCATCGGCAATCCGAACGCGCGCTCGAAGGTCGCGGTCTCGGGTGTGGCCGACCACATCGCGACCGCATGGTCGGTGTCGCCGTGCAGGTGCAGGGTCGCCGTGCCGTCGGCGATTGTGACGCTGACCGACTGGACGGCCTGCGTGCGGTCGCGCTCGAGCTGCTCGGCGATGCGCAGGCATGCCGCGAGGCGGAGGATGCGGGCGTCGTCGTCCTCCGCGAGTACCGGCCGGTACTCGTCCCAGTTGGGGATCGACTTGCGGTGAGTGCGCACGAGAAGGGCGATGATGACCAGCTCGCGCTGGTCGAAACCGGGGAGACCACTGTTCAGCACCAGGTACCACCCGTGCTTGTGGTGGTCGTGGTAGTTCACGATGACCCCGATGTCGTGGAGCATCGTGGCCGCCCAGAGCCACCCCCGCTCGGTGACGTCCCCCGCGTGCAGACCGCTCCGGGCCGTGGCGTCGAAGATCTCCGTCGCGATGCGGGCGACGTGCTCGGCGTGATGGCGGTCAAGGTCGTAGTTGTCGACGAGGTTCATCACCGTGCTGCGACGGACATCGGGGACCAGCGGCGGATCCAGCGGACGCAGGCGGTGCGCGTGGAAGAGCCCCTCGCGCAGCCCCTGTCCGCAGACGCGCACGGTGTCCGCACCGAGCGTGTCCATGACCGTGGCGATGGTGACGGCGCCTCCCAGGATGATGTCGGCGCGCTCCCTCTTCAGCCCCGGGACGCGCTCCCGCGAGCTGACCGGAAGCTCGGCCAGCTGCTCGATGAGGGCTTCGAGCGCCGACCGGGTGAGACCGAAGTCGTGGACGATGGAGAGGGGGTATCCGGAGGCGCGCTGCGCCATGGCGGCGAGGGTGCGCAGCGTTCCCCCGGTCCCGGCCATCTCGTGCCCCCCGTCCGAGATCCACGGGTGCTCGGCGAGCACGTCCGCGACGTGCTTGCGCTGGGCCTTGATCTCCGCCTTCTTCGTGCGGGCGCCCGGGTAGAAGGCCTCCGTCATGCGCACCGCGCCCAGGGGGGCGCTCATGGAACGCTCCAGGATCCGCCGGGAGACGCTGCCGACCTGCGCGCTTCCACCACCGACGTCCAGGAAGAACCCGTCCGTGAAGTCCATGCTGTTGACGACGCCGAGATACCCGTAGTACGCCTCGTCCGACGTCGAGAGGACCCGTGCGGGCAGGCCGGCCTCGGCGAACGCCGTGAGGATCTCCTCCTGGTTGGTGGCGTCGCGGATGGCGCTGGTGGCACCGACGACGATCTCCTCGATCCCGGACCGGGCGCAGTACGTGGCGTACATGCGGGCGGCGGAGACCCCTCGGGCGATCGCGGCGTCGGTGATGCGCCCGTCGACCGCTCCGGCCGAAAGGCGGACGGTCTCGCGGATCTCGTCGGCCATCGCGTGAGGGCCGTTGGGGACGTACCGGAACACCACGAGCCGGAAGGTGTTGGAACCGAGGTCGACGATGGCGACACGACGCGGACGACGGTCGTCGGCGATGGGCGCTACCCTAGACAGTGATGACGTCGTCACCTCTTCAGCCTCCAACGCTCGATGAGGCGTGCGCGGCGCTCACCGCCGGAGCCCCGATCGTCCTGGCCTGGCCGACCGTGTTCGACACCCCCGCAGCCGTCGAACGCGCGTGGGTCGACTTCGTGGCCGCCCACAGCCCGGACGAGAGGACGGACTTCCGGCGCGCGCTGGCGTTCGCCGGCATCGGCGACCCGACGCGATTCTTCAACACGTTGCGGGCAAATGGCGTCGACGTCGTTCGGCAGCGCGCCTTCGCCGACCATCATCCCTATTCGCAAGGCGAGATCGAAGGGTTGATCGCCGAGGCAGAACG
>CALMEC010000349.1 GCA_937862675.1 uncultured Actinomycetes bacterium | reverse complement strand
TCATGTCGATCCCGAGCCCACACCCTGACGCCCGCACGGTCCATCGACGCTGCTGGCGACGACGGCATTCGATCTGGCCGTTGTGCATGGTCTCACGGAAGTTCCCGACCTCCGCGAACCGGTATCGGCCGCGAGAAGGTGTCCGAACCCTGCCTCCGTTGCTCCATCGGGAGTCGAGGGAGGGCCCGGTTTCCAGGGCCCTCCCTCATGCCCGGAACAGGATTCGTCGCCATCTCGCAGAGGAGTCGAAACGGGTGCACCCACGAACGGAGCGGACGCTCTGCGTGGTCGGTGACGGGCACCGGCGGTCGGCATACGGTGCTCGCATCATCTCCCTCAGCGCGAGTCGCGACCTGGCGCTTCGCCGCCGATCGTGCACGCGGGTACGGCCTCGCAGTCAGAGTCTCTCGCCCGGCAGTTCGCTTGCCTGGAGGATCCACGACGTCAGTCGATCGTCGTCGAGGTGTCGTGCTCCCGGATGCCGAGGTGCCGTTGCTCCGGATGCCTGGACGACTCCGGGGGTGTCGTATCGAGGGATGTCCCGCGGAAGAACGTCGACTTCACGTCGTGGGTGAAGCAGCGGTATGTGAGGAACCAGCTGTCGGGCTCGGTGCCGTAGAAGGGCTGATTCCCCTTGACGGCCTTCTGCACGTCGGGCACGACTTCGCTGATTCGCCGGTCGATGTGCTCACCGAGATCGCGCTTCCAGCCGGGCATCGCAGCGATGTACGCCTGGACGGGAGCGTCACCTTCCCCCTTGGGAATCTGAGGATTCCCACCGGAGAGCAGGTTCGGCTTCTCCGGTTCGGCGGCACTCATCGCCCGCACCTCCGTTCGCGATTCACAGTTGACGCGCATGCTCCCTGACAACATGACCCGGTGCCCGATCTTTCCTTCGATCCGGCTTTCTGCCGACGACTGGTCGCCGTCCACGGTCCTGAGGCCCAGGCGTGGATCGACGGGCTGCCGGCGACGATCGACCGCTGGCGCACAACCTGGACGCTGGGGCCACCACGTCCCTACCCGCCCACCTACAACTGGGTGGCCGCCGTCGATCGGAGTGACGGTGCGCCATGCGTCCTGAAACTGTCCCCGCCGGACGCTCGTGTCCTCATTCCGGAGGCGGCATGGCTGGCGCTCGCCGACGGTCGCGGTGCCGTCCGGCTGCTTGCCGACGCCGCCGAGGAGGGCGCACTCCTGCTCGAACGGGTCGTCCCCGGGACACCACTCACAGCACTGGTCCCGGAACGCGACGACGATGCGTGCGCGGTGTTCGCACAGGTGATCGCGGCCTACCAGCGGCCGATCGACGACGACCGTGATCCCCGCGTCGCCCCTCTGCCCGCCCTGACCGAGCGGGTGGCCGAACTGTCCGACCACCTCCATCGGTACGGCGACGCCGACCCGCTGCCGGGCGGACTGGTGGCAGGCGCCCTCGAGATCGCGGACCAGCTGCTGGTGAGCGCCGGACCCGACGTCGCGCTGCACGGCGACCTGCACCACGACAACGTCCTCCTCGACCGCGACCGTGGATGGCTTGCCATCGATCCGCACGGGTTGCGCGGCGACCCCACATACGAGCCGAGCGCCCTTCTCTACAACCCGCTGCGCATCGGTCCGCTGGCCGCGGCGCTGGCCCCGCGTCGGTGTCGCGTCCTCGCCGCGGCCACCGGGTTCCCCGAGGAGCGGATCCGAGCGTGGGGCCACGTCCAGGCCGCGCTGTCCGCCGTCTGGTCGCTCGACGAGGATCCGGATCCGGACACCCACGTGCTCGCCGTCGCCGACGCACTCGCCCCCTGACGACTCGGCCGATTGGCGATGTCGCACATCGGAAGTCCGCTTACCGAGCGGACACGGGCGTTTGTGTCATAGCGCCAGTATCCGAAGGCGACCGATAAGACGCCACGCGGTGTCACGCGTGCTCGCCGGCCGCACGCAGGGCGGCCACCGCCGCATGCGGGTCGGGGACCGTGACGGTGACCGTGCGGCCGCTCGTCAGCCGAAGACGGAGCGCCGGACCGGTTCGCACCGTGCAGACGGTCCGCGAGGGCGTCCACCAGAATCCGAAGCTCACCCCCCACCAGGGAACCCGGACGATGGAGGCGTCGGCGATGTCGCCGAGCGCGTACCTCATGCGCGGCCAGCCGACGAACCCCCAGTGGACGCTCACGCCCTGCCCGCCGCAGGTCGCACGGACGTCCGACGCGGTCACGATCTCGACGAGTATCCCGATGAGGACGAGAGCCAGAACCAGGAAGCCGGGATTGCGGACCGATCCGGTCGACGCGGCGGCGAGACCGATCAGCGGAAGCGTCATGGCGACGCCGACCACCACGCTCGTCCAGTTGGTCTCCCGCCCGGTGTAGACGGTCGTGTTCATCCCATCTCCTCGGCAAGGGCTGCGACGTCGGACGAGTCCAGCCCGTAGCGACGGGCGAGGTCGATCGCCGCCTGCACCGCATCGCGAACCGGCGCGAGATCGTCGGCCCTGACGACTCCCGCAATGCGGGCACCGCGCCCGCGGCGGAACTCCAGGACGCCGGCGTCGCGGAGCTGCCGGTAGGCGGCCAGAACGGTGTTGCGGTCCACGGACAACGCGGCCGCCAGCTCCGCCGCGGGAGGCAGCTGTTCGCCGACGGAGAGTTCCCCGCTGTTCAGACCGCGCACGACCGACGCCGCCACCTGGTCCTGGAGACGTTGTGCCGACGAATGGTCGATCGTCCATCGCATGGTGCTAATGGTACTAGCACCAAACGTGGGCGTCAACGTCTCCCGTCAGCGATGAGTCCCATGCCGCTGGTCGGTCTGACTGAGTGCCGGGTGCTGCGACACGACCCCGCTGAGGACAGCGATGAGAGACAACACGTTGGAGGAGCCATGAGCGAGCGGGCCGCACAGGAAGACCAGGAGCTGGTGGTTGACTTCATCACCTCGCTCGACGGGTACGGTTCGGCCGAGGGCTGGCCGGGATGGTGGGGCCTTGAGGGGCCGGAGTACCTCGGCTGGCTGGAGAGCACGCCGGAGGACAGCTTCACCGCCCTGATGGGAGCGACGACCTACGAGCTGATGTCCGGGATGGCACAGAGCGCATCGGGCGACGCGACCTTCAGCGACGACGAGAGCGATTCGCTCACCGGGCTCGCCGCCATGGACAAGGTGGTCATCTCGTCCACCCTGAAACCGCCCTACGCGCTGCCCAACACGACGGTACTGTCCGGCGATGCCGTGGAACGGGTGAGCGAGCTGAAGCGCACCGCCACCAAACCGATCCATACGCTCGGCAGCGTGAGCCTGTGCCGTTCGCTGATGGCGGCGGGCCTGGTCGACCGGTTCCGAGTGGTGATCTTCCCCGTGATCACCGGAAGGACCGGAGGGGGCCGCATCTACGACGGCTACGAGGACTTCCTCCTGGAACTGGTGGAGAGCCGCACCTTCGACGACCGCTCCCAGTTGCTGGAGTACATCCCCCGGCGGTTGGATGCCCCGCTCAGCCGGGGAACCGATCGGCGACGACGTGACGCGCATCCGCATGGCCCCGCCGTCCCGGTAGCGTTGACGTCGGTTCTCGCAGACGATCAAGGAGCGGGCACATGGGCACGGCGGCGGTCGCGATCCTCGGCACCGGGACGATGGGCGAGGCCCTGCTCGCGGGATCACTCGACGGAGGCCTGGCCGCAGACGAGGTCTGGGTCACATCGCGCACGCAGAAGCGGGTCGACGATCTCGTCGCGACGTACGGTGTGCACGGCACCACCGACAACGTGGAGGCGGCGTCCACCGCGCGGATCGTCGTCCTGGCCGTGCCGCCGAGTCACGTCTCGGAGGTGATCGCCGAGGTCGCCGGGCACCTGAGCGACGGTGCCGTCGTCGTGTCCCTCGCCGACGCCGTCGCTCTCGCCGACATCGAGGACCTCCTCCCGGCCGGGGTGGCCGCGGTGCGCGCCATGCCCAGCCTGACCGCCCAGGTCGGTCACGGTCTCACGCTCGTCACGACGGGTGACACGTGCACCGATGAGCAGGCCGAGACGGTCACCGCCCTCCTCGGCCTTTCCGGCGAGGTCATCCACGTCGACGAGGACCGGCAGGCCGCACTCAGCCCGCTGAGCAGCGGAGGGCCCGCCTATTTCCTGTACGTCGCCGACGCCATGGTCGAGGCCGGCGCCATGCGCGGCATCCCCCGCGACCTCGCGCGCCGACTGGTGACACAGGCCATGGCCGGCAGCGCCGCCTGGCTCCGGGACAGCTCCGAGGACGCGGCCGTGCTCCGCGCCGAGGTCACCGCTCCCGGCGGCGCCGGCATCCGGCGCATCGCCGAACTCGACCGGCACGCCGTCCGCGCGGCCTTCGTGACCGCCCTCACCCGACCTGTGTGAACGACTCCCGCACCCCCACGCACCCATCCCATGGCCGGCGGACACGGACCGTTCCGGAGCCGAGCTCACCCGCAACGAGCCCGTGCCGTCGGAGGACCGGACGTCCGCTGCCGGTGGACGTGACGTCGACCGATCCATCTGTCCGGCGCGACGGGCAGGGCCGGCGACGGGGAGAGGACGCCGCCCACCTCCCGAGTGCCCGGGAACGGAGATCCGGACGATCCCGTCTCCCCGTCGATGACGGCCCGGTGACGACGATGTCGTCACCGGGCCGGAGGCCGATCAGCATCGGCCGATCGGTTCAGCGTCCGGTGGCGTCCGGCGCGCGGTCGATGTCGCCGCGCCACCCGCCCGTCTCGGTGCCCCGTGACTCGATGAACCTCTTGAAGCGTTTCAGGTCGCCTGCGACCTGACGGTCGTCGAACTGCAGCAGGGAACCGGCCTTCTCCACGAATCCGTCCGGATCCCACTCGAGCTGCAGACTGACGCGGGTCTCGTCCTCGGAGAGCCGGTGGAACGTGACGACCCCGGCATGGTCGGGACCCTCGATGCTGCGCCAGGCCACACGCTCGTCGGGGTGCTGCTCGGTGATCTCGGCGTCGAACTCGCGCTCGACGCCGCCGACGTTGACCTGCCAGTGCAGGTTCTTGTCGTCACGTTGCGTGATCGACTCGACGCCGTCCATGAAGTGCGGGAACTCCTCGAACTGCGTCCATTGGTTGTAGGCGGTGCTCACGGGTACTCGGACGTCGACGGTCTTCTGGATCGTGCTCATGGTTCGCCTCCTACTCGCTTTGGCCGTATCGCCGGGCGTCGGCGTCAACCGGGCCCGCGTCGGCGCATGTCGAGCGCGGTAAGTCCACTTCTCTCGTGGTCGAGCCGTACCGCACTGCTCATCCGACCGTAGCGGCCGAGATCCTGTCGGCAACCCATCCGGGTCGCCGGGACCGCTCCCCACGGGTCCGTGGCCACAGTCCGTGCCGGGCGCCGGGGTTCCGGCCGGTGAGCGTCGTCACCGGACGGCATGGTCGCAGACGGCCACGGCACCGGACGGCCGTGAGCCGCGCCGGCGGCCGAGCGACGACCGCGACCAGGACCTCGATCCCCCTCCCCTCGCCGGACATGCACCGCGACATCCGTCTCGGCGAGATCGCGCGGCGCCCACTCCTCGAGGTCCGCCTCCGTGACGCCTCCCCAGCCGGCGCATCTACTGGCTGTTGCTCATGCCCGGCACCGCCGACGTCCGCCTCACCCACCCGGGAGGCGAGGTCGACGTCCGCCTGACCTGCGATGTGCGCACCCTCACGCAGATCTGAACGGGCGACGTCAGCTGGACGACGGCGCTCGGCCGCGGCTCGCTCGGACTGCGCGGCCCCGCACATCTGCGCCGCGCCCTGCCCACCTGGCTGAAGCCCAGCCCGATCGCGGACCTGCAGGCCTGACGTCGCCGTGTGCCGGCGACCCGCGGCGCGCCGTCCGGCGGGCGCGACAGGATGGTCGCCGTGATCATCGACTACGCGATCTATGAGAACGGCCGGCGCCGGCCGGAACAGGTTCCCCTCGGGCAGGCACTCACCGCGTGCCGGGCGCCGCACACCTTCGTCTGGATCGGCCTCCACGAGCCCACCGAGCGGGAGTTCGCGACGATCCGCAAGGAGTTCCCCCTCCATGAGCTGGCGATCGAGGACGCCATCACCGCACACCAGCGGCCGAAACTCGACGTCTACGGTGACATGGTCTTCCTCGTCCTCAAGACGGCCCGCTACATCGACCCGCATGAGGTCGTCGACATCGGCGAGATCCTGGTCTTCCTCGACCGCGACTACATCATCACCGTCCGCCACGGCGCGGGCAGCGAGCTTCACGATGCACGGATCGACCTGGAGGCCGATCCGGAGCGCCTCGCGCACGGCCCCGGCGCCGTGCTGCACGCCATCATCGACCGGGTCGTCGATGACTACGGCCCCGCACTCGAAGGGCTCGGGCAGGACATCGAGGAAGTCGAGGAACAGGTCTTCTCGCCGGACCGCAACTACCCGACCGAGCGTATCTACAAGCTCCGGCGCGAGGTGCTGGAGTTCAGTCGTGCGACGACGCCGTTGCAGACCCCCGTCGAGCGTCTCGCAAATGGCGGGTACGCGGTGATCCCCGAGCCGGTGCGTGCCTACTTCGGGGATGTCGACGACCACCTGCGTCGTGTCCGCGAGCAGATGGACGGCTACCGTGACCTGCTCACCAGCATCCTCGAGGCCAACCTCGCCCAGATCTCCGTCCGGCAGAACGAGGACATGCGGGCGATCTCGGCCTACGCCGCGATCCTGGCCATCCCCACGATGATCGCCGGCATCTACGGCATGAACTTCGAGCACATGCCCGAACTCGACTGGACGTTCGGCTACCCCGCGGTGCTGGTCGTGATGGCGGTGATCTGCACCGGGTTCTACCGGTACTTCAAGCGCAGCGGCTGGCTGCGCTGACCGGGGCCGTGCGGCGACGGGTGTAGCGTGTGCCCAACCGCATGGGACGGTCACGCATGGGCGACGACGCCCCCACCTATTCCGATCTCCGCGCGCTCTTCATCAACTGCACGCTGAAGAAGAGCCCTGAGCGCTCCCACACCCAGGGGCTGATGGACCGCTCCATGGAGATCATGCGCACGAACGGCGTCGCGGTGGAGTGCATCCGCGCGATCGATCACGACATCGCGACCGGCGTCTGGCCGGACATGACCGAACACGGATGGGACCGCGACGACTGGCCCGGGATCTTCGAACGCGTGATGGCGGCCGACATCCTCGTCATCGGCTCCGCGATCTGGCTGGGCGAGAAGACCTCGGTCTGCACACGGGTGATCGAACGTCTCTACGGCAACTCGAGCCTGCTGAACGACGCCGGGCAGTACGCCTACTACGGCCGGGTCGGCGGCTGCCTGATCACCGGCAACGAGGACGGCGTGAAGCACTGCGCGATGAACATCCTCTACTCGCTGCAGCATCTCGGGTACGTGATCCCGCCGCAGGCGGACGCCGGATGGATCGGCGAGTCCGGCCCCGGCCCCTCCTATCTGGATGAGGGCTCGGGCGGTCCCGAGAACGACTTCACCAACCGCAACACGACGTTTGCGACCTGGAACCTGTTGCACCTGGCCCGCATGCTGAAGGACGCGGGGGGAATCCCCGCTCACGGCAACCAGCGCAGCGCATGGGACGCGGGCTGCCGCTTCGACTTCCCGAACCCCGAGCACCGCTGAGACCGGACGCAGGTGGCACCGGACGGCCGCGACGATCGGGAGCCGACCCGTCGGACCGGATGTCCACGGTCAGAGAACGCGGAAGCGGTGACCGGCGCGGGGTCGAGCAGGCTCGGCGGCCGGCCGGGGGCGGGTCCCCAGGTGCCGTCGGGCCGGTCCGGACGGACGAGCGACGTCAGCAGTCGTTCCTGGCCCGGCCCGCGCCCAGCTCGCCGATCACGCCGTCGTGCATCCGGATCCCGGCGGACTCCACCGGCCCGCCCGGAATGAGTGCATCGGACGCGTAGACCCGATGGCGATCGGCAGACCCTTGACGGCCTCCACACATCGGTCATGAGGCACGCGACGCCACCAGGCGATGGATCTCCGGCGGCAATCCCGTCCCACGATGACTTCGCACGAGACGAGAACGATCCCGAACCATGGGACGCCCCGTGCCGGACACGGGTGTTCCACCCGACGATGAGCGCGATCGGAACGCCCTTGAGAACACGCGTTCACGCCCCGCCGCCGTCCTGGTGGAACACCCGTGTCTGCACCAGCGTTCCACCTGGCAGGGGAGTCCCCTCGGGCGAGAAGATCACCAGCGCCTGAGCCGTCCGGCCGACGGCGCCGAGCCAGTGCGGCCGCCATGTGTCGAACTCGGCCGCGTCCCCGCACCGGAGGACGCGATCGTCGTCCTCGACGACAAGACGCACGCGTCCGTCGAGTACGTACAGCCACTGATGCCCTTCGTGGCTGTGGAGATGAGGCGTACCCCCGGGCGGGATCTCGATCCGATAGACGCGGCGCCCTCTTGTGCGCTGAGGTCCGATCGGATCCCATAGACGCCCGTCGCGGGCGCGCGGCCGCTCATCCGCGGGGACCGCACCGAGAAGCGTGCCCGCGTCCACGCCGAACGCGTCGGCCAGCAGCGCGAGATGCGTCACCGTGATGCGCCGACGCCCCGTCTCCAGGCGGCTGAGCGTGGCCGCGGAGATCCCCGTCGTGACGGACAGGGCGCGCAGCGACATGCCGCGTTCGAAGCGCAGTTGCCGGACCCGCGCACGAACATGCTCCTCGACGTCGTCCGTTGCCATTCCGGCAACGAGTTTGGCAGCCGATTCCTGCTGCGCAAGCATCGGGGGCATGAACATCGAGGTCACCGGCGGGCACATCCACCTGGAGGAGCGCGGCTCCGGGCCGCTCGTCCTGTTCGTCCACGGCTTCCCGGACAACCACGCGTCCTGGAGAGCGCAGCTGGCGGCGTTCGCCGAGGCCGGCTACCGCGCGGTGGCCATCGATCTGCGCGGCTACGGCGGGTCGCTCCGCCCCGATGCGGTCGAGGCGTACCGGATGCTCGCCCATGTCGCCGACAATGTCGCCGTCGTCCGGGCTCTCGGAGCCGAGCGCGCCGCCGTCATCGGTCACGACTGGGGCGCATCGATCGCCGCCGCGTCGGCCCTCATGCGTCCCGACGTCTTCTGCGCCGTCGGCCTGCTCGGCGTCCCCTACACCCCCCGAGGGGACGTGCGGCCCACGGACGCGTTCGCGCAGGCCGGTGGATCGGAGGAGTTCTACGTCTCCTACTTCCAGAGGCCGGGACGTGCCGAGGCCGAGATCGAGACCGACGTCGCCGGCTGGCTGCGGGGCTTCGTCGTGGCCCTCGACAGCAGCGGTCCGGACGTGCCGAACTGGTTCACCATCGAACCCGGCGGGCAGATGCGTGACCGGCTTCCGACGACGGCACCGTTGCCGCACTGGTTGACGGAAGACGAATTCGCATCGCACGTGACGGCACTGGAGCGCGGAGGCCTGGCCGGTCCGCTGAACCGCTATCGCAATGTGGACCGCGACTGGGAGGACCTCGCCGCATACGAGGGCGTCGTGATCCGTCAACCGTCGATCTATCTGACGGGCACGCGGGACGGCTCGGCCGTCTGGCTGGCGGACGCCGTCGCCCGGCAGACCGAATGGCTTCCCGGGATGGACGGCGTCCATCTCCTCGACGGTGCCGGGCACTGGCTCCACCGAGAACGCCCCGACGACGTCAACACGCTCTTGCTGCGATGGCTGCGCCGGCACCACCCGCCGCGCTGACCCTCGCGGGATCCGCCGGGTTCAAGCGGTCTCCCTCGTCCTCGGCGTTCAGGACGACCGTCAGACGCTCCACGACCTGCCGCGCCTCGCGGAGCCGCGCCCACCTCGATCCGATCCGGGACGGACCGCGGGACCTGGCCGTCCGGCTGAAGAGCCTTATCGCATCCTCGGATCGCGGGTCGGGTCGTCGTACATCGCCGGGCATCCCGCGGCAGCGGCATCGGCGCGCAGCTCGTAGTGCCACGACTCGTTCTTGTAGATCTGACACAGTCCGTACGCGGCACCGTGTTCCGACAGCCACCGCGCGGCGCCGGCCGGCCCGATGTCGACGGCGTCACCCGATACGTGGGCGGAGGTGTCGGGAGTGGCGACCCACCGGGAGGCCTCCTCTTCCGACCCGTACTTCGCGACCGCCTCCTGAAGGAGCCGTTCCTGATAGTCGCGGGAACGCCAGCCGCTGTCGACGACGAACGTGACGCCATCGACGGCGGCATCACCCGCCGCCCGGCGCAGCGCCGACAGGAGGTCCGGATCGAGATGGGCGACCCCCGGCACGTCGTCGTCGAACACCGACGTTCCGTCCGGCACCGCACCGTCGGCCTCGCCGAGCGGCCGATGCGCGTCACCGCGTTCGCCGTGCGCGACCTGCTGACGGGCGACCGCTACGGCTGGGGCCACGGCGCGAACTACGTGCGGCTCGACCCCCTCACGCGACCGGCCCACGTCCTGCGGGTGGAGCCGTGACGACCGGCGCGC
>CALMEC010000348.1 GCA_937862675.1 uncultured Actinomycetes bacterium | reverse complement strand
CCGGGGACCCGGGGCCGGCCGGCGCTGGGGGGCCGGGGGTGCGGCGGCGCCCCCCAGGCGCGCGCGGGGCGTGGGGGTGGGCCGTGCCCGCCACACCGATCGCCATGTGCTCCGAGCCGACGCTCCGATGCCCGAGGCGTTCCGCGCTCTCGACGGCTCCGACGACGACCCGCCGGGCCTCGCCGCTGAACCGCTCGAACCCCGCGAACTGCCGGAGGCGACGGGCGACCCGGTGGAGATGTGACGGTCCGTGGGGCCCCCCTCGTTCCTCCCGGGAACCGGGCCCGAACGGACCGCCTCGATGGGGCCCGTGGCCGGGTCCGTGGCCCCGGCCGCGACGCCCGGGTCCGTGGCCGGGGCCGCCGTGACCGCTCGACCCGTCGACCGGCTCGACGATCTGGTGCACGCGCTGGTGGCTCAGGCCCAGCGAGTCGGCGATCTCGCGCAGCGAGCCGCCCTGTGCATGGAGTTGCCGGATGGCGTGGTGATAGTCCACGCGTGCCACCTCGGCCTCATGCTGAAGCTCGACCAGGCGGTCACGTGCCGTCTGTGCGCGCTCGAGCGCGTCCTTGTTCAGTGTCATCGCAATCAATGCTATTCCCTTCGTCGTTGTGTCTAGCGTAGGTGACAACGACGTTTATGTCAAACGCCATAGACGGGTTCGCGCTGGACGTGTCCACGGAGAGGCCCCCCACTGACAGACTGGGGTCATGCGCGTCCTTCTCATGCGGACATGCCTGGTGGACCACGTGGCGCCCGGAATCGGACGTGCGACGCGCCGTGTGCTGGAGCGCCTCGGCGTCACCGTCGTCGAGCCGAGGGACCAGACCTGCTGCGGCCAGGCCGGCTGGACGGCGGGCCACCCCGACGAGGCCCGTGCGGTGGCCCGCCGGACACTCCGCGCGTTCGCCGGCACGGAGCCGGTGGTGGGGCCCCGGCGGCGCCGCCGGGGGGCGGGCGGGGGCGCGCGGCGGCGGGCGCCGGGGGGGCGTGGGGGGGGGCGCGGGGTGCCCCCCCGAGGAGGGGGCCGCCCGCGACCTGGCCGGCCGCACCCTGGAGCTCACGCAGTTCCTCGTCGCCCACGGACTCGCCCCGGCTGCGGCTCGCGACGCACCGGCCCACGTGACGCACCACCACTCCTGCCACATGCTGCGTCTCCTGCGCGAGACCGAGTCGCCCGGTCACGTCCTGGACGGCGCCGGCATCGAACACACCCCGCTCCCCGACGCCGAGGTCTGTTGCGGGTTCGGCGGCGTCTTCGCCGTGGACTTCCCGGAGGTGTCCGGCGCCCTGGGCGAGGCGAAGGCACGGTCTGCGGCGTCCACGGACGCCGAGGCCCTGGTCGGCTGCGACCTCTCCTGCCTCGTCCACATCGCCGGACGCGCGCATCGCACGGGAATCGATCTCACGGTCCGGCACATCGCCGAGGTGCTGGAGGGATGACCGGTTCCGTGATCTCGCGACCTGATGCATTCCCCCGGCGGCGCGGATGCGCCACCGGACGCATCGGGAAGGACACCACCCCGCGTCCCGGTGTCCGGTGGTCGTCCGGGGCGGCCGGGGCGGCCGGGGGGACTGTCCGCGCGGCATCCACCGGTGACGCACCCCACATCCACGACATCACGGGACCAACCGTCCGATGACCGACCGCCCGGTCACCTACGGAGAGGGCCCCGACCTTCGGGCCCGTTCGGCCCGCGCCACCGCGGACACCGTCCTGCGGGGCAACCTCACCTCGTCGGCGGCCAGCTGGGCCAAGGGACGGCAGCGGATGGAGGACGAGCAGGGCTTCTCGGCCATGCGCGACCGCGCCCGGGTCATCCGCCGTGAGAACATCCGGCGGCTCCCGGAGCTCCTCGACGCGCTCGAGGCGCGCGTCATCGCCAACGGCGGCACCGTCGTGCGCGCGGCGACGCGCGACGAGGCGACGGAGTACATCGTCCGTCTCGCGCGACGCGAGGGAGCCCGTGTCGTCGCCAAGTCCAAGTCGATGGCGACCGAGGAGATCAAGCTCAACGAGGCGCTCGACGCGGCCGGTGTCCGCGTGGTCGAGACGGACCTCGGCGAGTGGATCCTCCAGCTCGCGGACGAGCGCCCCTCGCACATCATCGCGCCGGCCGTCCATATGAACCGCACCGAGATCGCCGAGCTCTTCCGGCGCGAGAGCGGCGAGGACGTCCCCGATGACCGCGAGGCACTGATCGCCTATGCGCGCCGCCGCCTGCGTGAGGACTTCGCCGCGGCGGACATCGGGGTGAGCGGCGTCAACCTGGCGGTGGCAGAGACCGGGACGCTCTGCATCGTGGAGAACGAGGGCAACGCACGACTCGTCACGGCCCTCCCCCGCATCCACGTGGCCGTCATGGGGGCGGAGCGCATCGTCGCCGACTGGGACGAGGCCGCGCACATCCTCCAGCTCCTGCCGATGGCGGCGATCGGAGACGACGCGACCACGTACGTCAACCTGGTGTCGGGTGCCCGCCGCGACGGCGAGTCGGACGGCCCCGAGGAGCTGCACCTCGTCATCGTCGACGGCGGCCGTCTGGCGCTGCGCGGCTCGCCGTTCGAGGAGGCGCTCCACTGCATCCGCTGCGGCGCGTGCCTCTACTCATGTCCCATGTGGAGGACGGTCGGCGGCCAGACATACGACTCGCCGTACTCCGGGCCCATCGGGGCGGTCATCACCCCCCTCCTCGAGGGCGCGACATCCGAACGGGCCAACGAGCTGCCGTTCCTGTCCTCACTCTGCGGTGCATGCCACGACGCCTGCCCGGTCGGGATCCCGCTCCACGATCTCCTGGTCCGGTTGCGCGCCCGCGCCGACACGCCCGCCAAGCGCCGGCGCCGGCGAATGGCGCGGTTGTGGAGTGTGTTCTGGAGCCGCCCGCTCCTGTACCGGACGGGGGTGCGCATGTCCCGCCTCGGCATCCGGATGCTCGGGCGCCGCGGATGGATCCGGCGCCTGCCGGGACCCGCCCGCGCGTGGACGGAGGTACGCGACCTCCCCAGCGAGTGGCCGCCCCGGTGATCGGCACCTTCCTCGCCGCCCTGGAGCGACGCCGGGCGACGGGTGAGCGCGTCGCACCCGACGGGCTGGGGGACGCCGTGGTCGCGACCCTCCGGCGGTGGGGTGCGAAGCGCGCCCTCATGCCCGACGACGACGTGATCCACGACCGGGGGATCCCCGACGCGCTGCGCGACGCCGGGATCGAGGTGATCGTCTGGCCCACCGACCTGCCGTGGCGCCCGCTCCTGGGACTGGACGGCGCCCCCGCCACCTGCGCCGTCACGGTCCCGGCCCTCGCGGTCGCCCAGCGCGGGACGGTCGTGCTGGCGACGGACGCGTCACACGGACGATCGCTCGACGCCGTCGGCTGGTGGCACCTCTCGATCCTCCCGGCCGAGCGGCTGGTGCCGACCCTGGCCGAGGCTCTCACGCGCGTCTACGCGTCCGGGACGCCCTCCGCCGTGTCGCTGGTGTCGGGCCCCAGCCGCACGTCGGACATCGAGAAGATCACGACGTACGGTGCGCACGGGGCGCTCGCCGAGCACGTCCTGGTGGTGGACGGGACCCTGTCTCCCACGTCAGACTGACGTGTCGTCGTCGGGCCGGCTCCTCGTGCCCGACGCCCTTCGCCCCGTCCCCGTGATCTGCCCGGCGAGGATGGCCACGCTCGCGATCAGTGCCACCACGGCGCCGAAGGTGACGCTGACGCCCGCACGGATCTCCTGCGGGTATGCACTCATGTCACCCGGGGGGCGGGCGATGGCGAACACCACGAGCGCCGCGGCGACGACACCCCCGCCGAGCACGGTCCGGCGATAGGAGGCATCGAGGCGGCCGGCCGCCACGGCGAGGACCAGCACGATGGCGAGCACGCCGATCGCCAGCAGGACGACGTCGACGACCGAGAGCGCCTGGAACGCCGTCGCCGAGACGGAGACCTGGGCGCCGGACAGCCGGTACCAGTGCAGGAACAGCGAGACGATGAGCAGTACCGCGCCCGCGAGGGAGACCCGGTCTCCCCAGCCGATTCGTGTGCGCATGGATCCCTCGGGACGATGACGACGACTGCGTCAACGATAGTGACGGCCGGGCGGCGTGGAGGCCTGACCCGGTGTCCCGCGTCGGACGCCACGCACCGGTTGCCGGCGGCATCTCATCGTCCGGCGGTGTTCACCGTGCCGGATGGGGCGTCACGACGTGCTGAGCGAATACTCCTGGCGGCGGCGGTTGACCATGCCTCCGGCGGAGATGAGGACCGCGCCGATCAACGCGACCCAGATCCCGGTGTCCAGGGCGACCAGGGAGCGGGGCCCCGGACGGTCGACCAGTCGATAGATGATCGTGAGGGCGGTCACCGATCCGGCGCTCTCCATGAGCTTGCGGAACGATTCGTCGATCGCGCCGACGGCCATTCCGATCACCACGACGATGACGGCCACCCCGATGCCCAGGAACACCCAGTCCAGGTAGGCGAGAGCCTCGAACGGCCCGATCTTCGTCGCTTTCTCGAAGAAGGACACGACCCGTGGATCGAGCCCCAACTGGGGATCGGACAGGTTCACGTGGTACCAGGTCATGGCCAGCGACCCGAGGAGGGCGAGGGCACCGACGACGGACAGCCGGTCGCCGGTCGTGGTCTGGTCATAGATCTCACGGATGACCACGACGTGACCATCGGCAGATATGCCTCTCCGCTGACCCCCGTGACGATCCCGGTGCGACCGCCGGCGTCCCGCGAGCATGGGGCACCGCAGGGACGGGCGGCCGGTCCGTCATGCACGCGTTCGGCGGTCGCGGCCGATTCAGGGGTTCATGGACGCCCTTCGGCGGAGTCGCGCGTCGGTCGACTCCGGCGAAGGGCCGGCCCGCCTATCGGCGACTGGCGGCCTTCATGGCGCGCTCCGCATCGCGCCTGGCATCCCGCTCCGCGATCGTGCGGCGTTTGTCGTAGAGGCGCTTGCCGCGACCGAGCCCCAACTCGACCTTGGCACGTCCGCGGTCCGAGAAGTACACGCGGAGCGGGATGAGCGACAGTCCCTTCTCCGAGATGGCCTCGTCGATCTTCTCGATCTCGCGGCGGTGGAGGAGCAGTTTGCGCGTGCGGGTCGGCTCGTGACCGAACCGGGAGTTGACGTGCTCCGGGATGTGGAGCCCGACCAGGTAGACCTCGCCGCGGCGCACCTGTGCGTACGCGTCGCGGATGCTGGCCCCCCGCTCACGCAGCCCCTTCACCTCCGTGCCCATGAGCGCCATGCCGGCCTCGAAGCGATCCACGATCTCGAACTCGTGGAACGCCTTGCGGTTCTGGGCGACGTCGCGCTCGCGCTCCCGTCGGTCGTTCTTCTTCGCGGCCATGGCGTGGACAGGTTAGCGACCGCGTGGACACAGGCCCGTGGACCGTCCGGCGGCCCATGATCTCCGCGGCGCGGATGGTCCCCGGCGGCGCCGTGTCAGGGGCCGGGGCGCATCGGGGGCGGAGTGTCCCCCGCGATGGCCGTGCGCAGACGTGCCAGCAGGTCGACCAGCCGGGCCTGTTCGTCCGGTCCCAGGGCGGTGTCGAGCACGCGACGCTCAGCGGCACCGATGACCGTGCGCAGCCAGTCCAGTCGTCGCCGCCCGTCGTCCGTGGGTTCCACAAGGCGGCGGCGTCCGTCCACGTCGTGCCGGCGGCGGGTGACGAGACCGCCCCGTTCGAGGCCGTCCAGCACGGCGGTGAGATGCCCGGAGCCGAGTTCCAGCCGCCGGGCGATCTCGAGGGGCTCGACGGGGCGTCCGGCGGCCGTGAGTGCCCCGAGAACCTCGTACTGGACACGGGTCATGCCGCCCTCGGCACGCACGAGCCGGTCGAGCGGCTGCTTGAGCGACTGTGATCAGACGGTCAGCCCAGCGAGCAGCTTGGGCAGAGCCCCTGATTCGCCCCGCGCTTCGGCGATAAAACGCCTTTTCAGGACAGGCGCGCGCTGAACCGCCGACAGGCCGAGTCGGCGAACCGCATTGGCGGATTGGCCGGGGATGCCGAACAAACGCGTCAGGCCGTCTGTTGCGAAGCTAACCATGAAGGAGTCGAGGCTGCGCCAGCGCTGATAGCGGGTCAGCAGTTGCGCGTCGCCCGGCTCCAGCCCCAGCCGCATGCCGTCGACGATCACCTCGATCAGCGCCGCGACATCTCGGAAGCCGAGATTGACG
>CALMEC010000347.1 GCA_937862675.1 uncultured Actinomycetes bacterium | reverse complement strand
TCTTGGGCGCTCTCTGCGCGGTCCCCTTTCCCCCGCGGGGGCTTGGGGGGGTGTTGGGGGGGGTGGGGGTGGGGGGGGGGGGGGTGGGTGGGGGGGGGGGGGGGGGGGGGGGCCCCCCGCCGCTGTCCGAGGTATGGGTCATCGCTTTGGCGGGCGGTGTCGGAGCCGTAAGTGTTCTTACTAGGGGTCATTCAGAGGTGTGGTGGTGGGTCGGCTCATGTGTGTGGGTGGCCGCATGGGTGTGCTGCGGACGCTGGGTGAGGCGGCATTACGGCAAGGAGTGGCTGACCCGCTCGCGCAGAGACAGACGAGATGCCACTCATGATGGTGGGTAGTGGTGGGCCGATGATGACGGGTGGTCCTTCGGCGACGGTGCTGCCGTCGTCTCCACTGCTCGTGCTGGTTCCGCACGAGCGGACGTGGTACTGAGATGGGCCGCCTGTTGCGGGGACGAGCTGTGCCGTATATCGGCTTTGTTGGCGGTCCGTTCGCCGTGCACTTTCTCACTAGAGGGCACTCGGAGGTGTGGTGGTGGTTGGGTATGAGTGTGTGGGCGGTCGCATTGTTCAGCTGGGGATGGTGGGGCCACACGCCGCTGTCTGAGGCATGGTCCATTGCTTTTCTGAGCAGTTTCGCGGCCGTAGTTGTTCTTACCAATGGCCATTCAGAGGTGTGGGGGTGGCCCGGTGTATGTGTGTTGGTGGGCGCATCGGTGATCTACGGACGGTGGGTGAGACGGCATCCCGACAAGGAGTGGCTGAACCACTCGCGCAGAGCCAGACGAGATGCCACCCATGATGGTGGGTAGTGGAGGGCCGATGGTGATGACGGGTGGCCCTGCGGCGACGGTCTTGTCGTCGTCTCCACTGCTCGTGCTGGTTCCGCACGAGCGGGCGTGGTACTGAGATGAGCCGTCTGCTCCGGGCACTATGTGTGATGTCCGGGGAGGTTGTCCCTGGCGGGATGGGGTTGTTGGTCTGGTGAACGGGTGAGCCCTCCTGGGCGAGGCTGTGTGTCTTCCACAACGCACATGCCTCGCAGGGAGGGTTCACATGCTTCACGCTGGATGAGTGATTCCAAGGGATCGTGGATGTGGGGTGCGTCACCGGTGGATGTGGGGCGTCGGCGGGCGTCGAAGGGCACGCTGGTTCGCCTGTTCGAGTCGTCCGGTGGCGCATCCGCGCCGCCGGGGGCGTGCACCACGCCGCGAGGCCTTGGAATCGATCATCTAGAGCGACTGCATCCGAACGCGTCGTTGACACCACACGGCCGCCGGAAAATTGGTGGCCTGCGTTCTCGATCATGGCTGGACGATTCAGGCGACCGCTGAACGGTTCACTCGGCTACCGCATCCCCGACGAAACCGAAGCCACCTACACCAATACCCGGGAACCGACACCGGAACGAAGCCCAGGGCACTGCAGGGTGTAAGAACCCGGTGCCCTCGTGACATGTACCGGGTATGAGCACTGATGAACTCCGCGCCGGGCAGGTGGTCGTCGTCACGAGCTGGCCGATCGTGGAGGATGTCCTGTCGTCGTGGCTCGGTGCGTGGTGGCCGGTCCGCCGTTGCGGGGATCCCGGTGCCACCGCGATCGACGCCGGGTGCGACGATGTGATCGTCATCGGCCCGGACGTCGACGAGGCGGACGGGTTGTCCATCATCAACGAGATCGGCCGTCGTGCCCGGTCTATCGTCCTCGTGTCGGATGCGAACGTCGGATCGGAGGTCCGCTGGATGCGGTCGGGAGCGTCGGCGATTCTGCACATGCGAGAGTTCGATCGCGAGATGTTCCGGCGGGTGCTCTCGGACCTGAGCGAGGGCAGACATGTGGTGAGCGAGGAGGCCATGAGGTGGGTTCTCCGGTCGGACGACGGATGGGACCGACTCTCCGCGCGGCAACGTGAGGTGGCCTCCATGCTCGTGCACGGTGCGTCCACGCGTGACGTCGCCGACCACCTGAACGTGGCCGAGAGCACGATCAAGACCCACGTCGCGCGCATGTGCCGAACGATCGGCGCGCCGGACAAGGAGGGGCTCCTCTCCGCTCTCCGCATCGCGGACGACGCCTCCGGCGATCCGTCGACTCGGATGGCGCATCGGTGACGACCGGCGACGACGATGCGCGGAGAGCCTTCGCCGAGGATTTCGAGCGCCTGTATCCCCGTGTCCGCGCGTTCACCGCGCGCCGCGTCGGCGATGCCGATGCGGAGGACCTCGCGGTGGAGGCGTTCATGGTCGCCTGGAAGAAGCGCGGTGCGCACGGAAGCTCTGTGCGAACCATCTGCGGCGTCGGCAGCGGTTCGACCGTGCCGTCGAGCGGCTGTCGGTGGAGACGTCCCTCCAGGACGACGTGGATCTGACCGTCGACGACGAGGGGCGGCTCGGTGTGCTGTCCGGACTTCGCCGCCAGGACAAGGAGATCCTCGTCCTGGCGGCATGGGAGGAACTGAGTGTGGCCGAGATCGCCCGTGTGCTCGGGTGCTCACGCGCCAACGCCGCGGTGCGGCTGCACCGGGCGAGAAAGCGGGCGAGTGCCCTTCTGGGCGGGCTCGCCCCTGACGTATCGCAGCCTGAGGAGTGTGCGTGATGAGCGACCCGATTCCCTACCTGCGCGCGCGGAACCCGGTTCCGGCAGCGGGCCTGGACGATCCGCGCTTCGCGGCGCCGGTGGGACGCCTGGAGGACATCATGGCGACCCCGCCCGCCAAGGTCACCGGACATCCGTGGCGCCGCCCGACATGGACCGTCGCGTTCGCCGTGCTGGTCGCCGCCGTCGTGGCGTCCGCCGTGCTCTTCACCCGCGGGGGGACGAGCCAGGCGTCGGCGGCATTCGAGCGGCTGGCGGATGCGACCGAGGTCCAGCGGGTGATGGTGACGTCCGGACGGCCGGTGAGCACGACGGTCACGGTGCAGTCGACCCGGACCGTCGGAGGGAAGGGCGGATACGTGGTGATGTGGTCCGAGCGCACGGGGTTCGTCGTCCAGCCCGACGGCACCACCGTGCGCACCACGACCACGAGCGCGCCGCGGTTCCCCGGTCCGCAGGATCGGCAGCGGTGGATCCGGTCGGGGAGCCCGGAGGTCGTCGCACCTGGGACCTCGGTCGAGACGGTGCAGGGGGATCCGCTGTCGGCCGCGCCGTCCGAGGAACTGAGCACGCCCGACCGGGCACGCCGGTATCTGATCGACCAGGCGCGGTCACGAGACATCCAGGGTGCCATCGGCCCCTTCGTCGTGGCGCAGGATCTCCTGGGCGTCGGACCGGTCAATCCGCAGGCGCAGGAGAACATCTACCGGGCGCTGGCGTCGATCGACGGCGTCGTGGTGTTCAACGGGTCCGCCGACGGCGGAGCCGTCCGGTCCGTGGTCTTCAGCGTCGTCTCCGATCACACCGGAATGCGGCTACGACACGAGATGCAGTTCGACGCGACGAACGGTCAGCTCGCCGAGAGTTCCCAGACGGTCCTTGACCCGCAGCCAGGGAGTGACGCGACGAACCCGGTGACCGTCTCCCACTACACCGCGACTCCGCTGACGGAGGACTGAACGGCCGTGTGGCGCATGGGCTCCCGCCCCTCCGCCCCCGTCGCGGGCCGGGCACGCCGGTTGTCCTCCGGCCCCGCCGCCCGTCGGATCGAGGGGCACGAAACGGATGAGAGGCAGCGTCATCGCCGGCGGACGACTGGTGCTCATCCGTCGGAACGACGCGAAGCACGGGGGACCCCCCACGGAATGTGTCATCGCGGCACTCCTCGACGCCATCACATGACTGGAACGGGACGGACGGTCGTCGCCGCACCGTCGGATCCGAGAGACGGTGTGTCCACTCGGATCCGGTGTGCGCGGATCGATTCCGCATTCATTGCGATGAGAGACCGGCTCGCCGCCCGAGAACCCGGATCCGTCGCCGGATCCGACCATGTCCGACCTCGAACCGAGGTGGAATGTCGACGGAAAGGGAGTGACAGATGCAATCAAATCGACATCATCGGTCTGCACTGGGGATCGTCACGATCCTCGTGCTGTCGGTGATCGCCGTCCTCGGCCGCGCCGAATCCGCGCAGGCGGTCGTGTGCTTCACGCCGGGATGGAGCTCGGGGGGTTGTACGAGCTCGTCATGGCTCGGCGGCAGCGGTGGCACCGAAGGCTGGAAGCACACGAATCCGACCCTGTTCCACACGGGCTCGGTCGCGCGTATGTACAACAACAACTGCTCCACCTGCGCTCGCACGATGGGCATCTGGTTCCTGGCACCCGGCCAGTCGGTGCCCACGAAGGTGGACGCGCCGTCTCCGACGCTTGACACGTGGACGGTTCATCACACGAGCGGGGCGTACAGGCGTCTCTGCATCAACCTCGGAGGATCGGGAGGAAACTTTGCGTGCGACTGGGACACATAGGCCAAAGATGCGGCGGCGTACTGCCGCGTCCATCGTGGGTGCGCTGACCGTCTCCGCGCTGGCCGGAGTCGGCGTCGTGTACGCGCAATCGGGCGACCGGGGCTCGCCGGAGGGCGTCACGCCCGAGCGTGTGGCGTCCGGGACCATCGACACGGCACGGCCCGTGGCGTCGTCCGTCGTGGGCGGACACCGGTTCACCCTCGCGCCACCGGTCTCGGAGGCGGCCGGCGCCACAGGCGATCGCCTGTGCCTCGAGACCTCGTTGCCGGACGGCTTCACGAGTGTCGGATGTGGACAGCGGGACGTGATACTCCGCGATGGGGCACTGGTCCACTACTCATCGGGCAAGCAGGACATCCTGGCCGGCTTCGCACCTCGGGGCGCGAAGCGCGTGTCCGTGGGAGGGGCTTCGGCGGCGATTCCGGCGGATCGCTTCTTCGTGCTCGAAGTGCCGGCGCGTGGTGAGCGGGCTGTCTTCTCGGGTGCGGGTGACCCGACCACGGTGGATCTCTCGTCGCCGGAGGTCTCCTCGAGCTAGATCCGTGGAGTCCGCCATCCCGGGCCACGGTGCGACGAGATCTCCGTCAGCAGAGGATCGTCAATCGCGTCGCCTTGCCGGGCGATTCCTCGTGAGGAACGCATTCACGAGGAATCGCCCGTCGGACTTCCATGAGCCGATCCGTCGGTCGCCGTCCGACGGCGCTCCGAGGGGTGAGCATTCCGACCCGGGGTTCCGACGTTGCCGCCGGACCCCGGAACGCGCTACTGCCCGGCGGGTGCGTACCCCGGCATCGGGTGGGATGCCATGAGCTCCTTGATCTCGCCGGCGATGCGGCCGAGCGTGGCCTCGTCGTCCTGGTTGGAGATGGCCTCGTCGATCCATGTCGCGAGCTGCGGCATCTGGTCCGGGGTGAGGCCGCGGGTAGTGATGGCGGCGGCGCCCAGACGCAGGCCGGACGGGTCGAACGGCTTGCGGGTGTCGAACGGGACCGAATTGTAGTTCAGCTCGATGCCGGCGGCGTCGAGCGCCTGCGCGGCCGGCTTGCCGCCCAGCCCCTTGCTGGTGAGGTCGATGAGGATGAGGTGGTTGTCGGTGCCGCCGGTGACGAGGTCGTAGCCGAGCTCGCCGAGGGACTCCGCCAGCGCCTGGGCGTTGGCGACGATGCCGTGCGCGTAGGTGGAGAACTCCGGTGCGGAGGCCTCCTTCAGGGCGACGGCGATGCCCGCGGTGGTGTGGTTGTGCGGACCGCCCTGCAGGCCGGGGAAGACGGCGCGATCGAGGTCCTTCGCGTACTCCTCGGTGCTCATGAGCATGGCGCCGCGCGGGCCGCGGAGGGTCTTGTGCGTGGTGGTCGAGATGATGTCCGCGTGGCCGACCGGGGAGGGGTGGGCGCCACCGGCGATGAGGCCGGCGATGTGGGCGATGTCGGCGGCGAGCACGGCACCCACCTCGCGCGCGATCTCGGCGAAAGCGGGGAAGTCGATCGTGCGCGGGACCGCGGTGCCGCCGCAGAAGATGAGCTTCGGCCTCTCCTTGCGGGCCAGGTCGCGGACCTCGTTCATGTCGATGCGGCCGTCCTCACGGCGGACGCTGTACTGCACGGACCGGAACCACTTGCCGGTGGCCGACACCGACCATCCGTGGGTGAGGTGTCCGCCCATCGGGAGGGCGAGGCCCATCATGGTGTCGCCCGGCTCGAGCAGGGCGAGGTAGATCGCGAGGTTGGCGGGCGAGCCGGAGTACGGCTGGACGTTGGCGTGCTCGACGCCGAAGGCGTCCTTGGCGCGCTGGATCGCAAGCTCCTCGATGGGGTCGATGAACTGCTGGCCCTCGTAGTAGCGCTTGCCGGCGTAGCCCTCGGAGTACTTGTTGGTGAGCACGGTGCCGGTGGCCTCGAGGACGGCCTGCGAGACGTAGTTCTCGGATGCGATCAGCCGGATCTTGTCGTGCTGGCGTTCGGCCTCGGACTCGATCAGTCCGGCGATCTCGGGATCGGCGGCGGTGAGGGTGGGGATGGCGGGCTCGTGCACGTGTGTCTCCTGTGACGGATGAACCCGGGACCCAGGCGCGCGGTTTCCGGACCACTATGGATGTTCTCGGGGTGTCGCTCCCCGGTGGTTGTCTCCACCTCGACGGCGCCAGTCGCGACGTGGGGATGTTACCCCGAACAGGGGAGAGGGAGGGGCCTGCCGGCGGGATCGGGACGTGTCGCCGTCGACTGCAGCGCCGGGATCGCAACCGCGCGGCGAAAAGGGCGCGCATCGTCCCGGCATCCGCCGTCGAGTCCGGCCGGGACCTGTCGACGTCATCGGCCGTCGGGCCGTCTACCCGACGAGACTCCCACGGGCCAGCAGATAGACGACGGACCCCGCGGTCACCGCGGCGGGGATGACGAACGCCAGCCAGGTGGTCGTGCGTCGCGTGGTCGTCGCCGCCAGCCGGATGCTGCTGTAGAGCGACAGCGTCAACGGCACGATCAGGCCCAGGAGACTCCGCGCCAGGGTGAATGCAGCGATCGGCGCGACCAGCGCCACGGCGATCAGGGCGACATCGGTCGTCGGTCGCGTCATCCGTCCCTCCTCGGTGATCTGCGTCGTCCTCGCGGAGACTGGCACATCGATGAATACCCGCGGGCGGGACACGGCCGAGGCGTGCGGCAGGACAAAGCTCGTCCTGCCACGTCGACTGCCGAACCACCGTCGAACGATGAGTCCGCCGTTCTGTCCCGGTCCGTTCGGTCCGCGTCGTACCGGTGGTCGCCGTGGAGTGGGAATGGTGAAGCGCCGGGGGCTCGTCGTGACAG
>CALMEC010000346.1 GCA_937862675.1 uncultured Actinomycetes bacterium | reverse complement strand
GGCGATGAGCAGGGCGGAGATCAGTCGGCGCATTCGGCCATCCTACCCGTCGCATACCGTTGCGGAGAGGCGCGTTTCCGCCCGCCGAGCCCGTGCTGTGGCGGCGGTCGCGTGATGGTAGTCTGCCTCGTCCCGGGCAGTTAGCTCAGCGGGAGAGCGCCCGCCTCACACGCGGGAGGTCACTGGTTCAATCCCAGTACTGCCCATGGTGTCCGGAGCCCCGAGACCTCGGGGCTTTCGTCGTCCGCGGGCGAGGGCGCTCCCGCCCGGACAAGGGGTGGCACCCGTTCGGCACCGCGATGCGGTCGCGGTCCGCTGTAAGGTGTCCGGCACGCCGATCGGCGCGGTTCCGTCGTGGACGGCATCGAGCCGGCGGAGACCACGGACCGATCGCGGTGCTGCCCATCATGTCGCCCTCATCCAAAGATCCGGCCCCCGCCGCACGCAAGAACAACCGCTGGCTGACGATCCTCATCGGGATCGCCATCGGCCTCGTCTGGGGCACGGGGATGTGGGGGCTGACGGCCCTCATCAGCGGTGATTCCGGCGGTGTCGGGCAGTGGGCGTACCTCGCCGTGTCGACGGCGATGATCGGGGGAGGGGTCGCGGCCGTGTTCGGAGCCGTCGGCGCGCGTCGCCGGGGCGAGCGGATCGCGCCGCGTATTCGTCGCCGCTGACGGCGGCACGACCCGCGGGGGTGGCCGACTCGGCTATCCTGCGGGCGGGATCCGGGTGTGCGCTTCGGCGAGGTCCCATTCGGTGGGTGACCGTGAACCAGGTCAGGTCCGAGAGGAAGCAGCCTTAAACGGAGCCATCCAGGCGCAATGGGGGCGCCTCGCCGAAGCGCACACCCGGGACCCGTCTGTCCCGTTCGGACGCTGGAGACTGTGAGCGACACGCCAAACGAAGCACGCGGCAGCCTGTACAACCGCTACCGCCCCCTGCGATTCGACGATCTGGTCGGTCAGGAGCACGTGGCCCGCGCCCTCGGCAACGCGCTTCAGGCGGGGCGCCCGTCGCTGGGGTACCTCTTCTCCGGGCCGCGGGGCACGGGGAAGACGACCACTGCCCGCATCCTCGCCCGGTGCCTCAACTGCCTGGCGTCGGACGTCCCCACGGCGACCCCGTGCATGAAGTGCGACTCGTGCCTGCGGATCGGCCACGACGACTGGCTGGACGTCGTCGAGGTCGACGCCGCCTCCAGCGCACGTCGTATCGACGAGATGCGGGAATGGCTCGAGACGGTCCGGTACGCACCCGTCGTGTCGCGCTACCGGGTCACGATCATGGACGAGGCCCACCAGATCCAGGAGGGCGCCGCCAGTGCGCTGCTCAAGACGCTGGAGGAGCCGCCGCCCCACCTGGTCGTGATCCTCTGCACCACCCATCCATGGGACATCCTCCCCACCATCCGCTCGCGTCTGCAGCACTTCTCGTTGCGCAAGCCGGGCATCTCCCATCTCACCAAGGTGCTGTCGCGCGTCTCCGAACGGGAGGGCTTCGACACGCCGTCGGAGGTCCTCGACCTGGTGGCGCGTGCCGCCGACGGCAGCTACCGCGACGCGCTGGGGCTCCTGGACCAGCTGGCCACATACGGCGACGGCCAGGTGCGCATCGCCGACGTCCTCGATCTGTTCGGGGCGGTGGAGCGGGAGGAGATCTTCACCCTCGCGGATCAGATCGCCGTCTCGGATGCGGCGGGTGCGTTCGAGACGCTGGAGGCCACGCTCGACCGTGGTGCCGATCCGGAACAGCTCATCCGCGGCCTCATCACGCATCTCCGCTACGTCTGCCTGCTCCAGCAGGGCGCCCACCCGTCGGACGACTGGGCGTACTCGTCCGACGAGCTCGACCGCCTGCGCGGTCAGGCCAACCAGGTCGCACCGTCGCGCGTGCTCCGCGGGATCGACCTCATCGCAGATGCGGAGATCCGCATCCGGCACGGCCAGGCGGATCCGCGCATCCAGTTGGAGCTGGTCGTGGCGAAGCTGTCCCAGCCGGCGTACGACGAGTCCGTGCAGTCGCTGGTCGCGCGTATCGAGGCGCTCGAACGGGGACGCGGTGTCACCGCGCCCCCTCCGGTCCCGCCGCCGCCCGCGTCCATCCCCGCCCGATCCGTGCCGCAGCCGCCGGCCGCGTCACCGTCCGTCGAGTCGCCCGGTGCACCGTCGTCTGCCGGCCCGGCCCCGGAGGGCCCGTCGGATCGTGCTGAGGCGCCTCCGGTCGAGGCCGCGCCGGAGGCATCCGATATCCCGCCCGTCCCGGAGGCGGCCGAGACGCCGGTGACCGCACCCCCGGTCGCGCGGGAGCCGATCACGGCTGATCTCGAACACCTGGGCCGCATCTGGCCCCAGGTGGTCACGGAGCTGGAGCACTCGCACACCAGCCTGCACGGCTTTCTCCGGGAATCGTCGATCAGCGCGATCGAGGGCGACAAGGTCACTGTGACGGTAAGCAGCGTGTTCGTCAAGATGCTCGAGAAGCCCGACGAGCGGTCGGTCGTCGAGCGGACACTGGCGGGACTGGCGGGGAGGGGCCTTTCTTTCCCCTTTTCGGGCGGGGCCCCCGCCGGGGGGGCCGGGGCCCGGGGGCGGGGGGGGCCTGGGAGGAGGGGAC
>CALMEC010000345.1 GCA_937862675.1 uncultured Actinomycetes bacterium | reverse complement strand
CGGAAAAAATCCGGCCGGGGACTTTCCACCCCCGCGAAATCCCCAAACCCCGCCACCGCACTGGCGCGCGCCGGTTTCGTGATTGCCGACGACACCGCCGGTACGTTGCCGGACATGTACCGGCGGATGGCCCGCTGGCCGAACACGGCCAAGGCGTTCTCCCGTGCCGACGGCACGCCGCTGCAGGAAGGCGACCGGCTGGTGCAGGCCGACCTCGCGGCGACGCTGACGGCGATCGCCGAGCAGGGACCGCGCGGCTTCTACGAGGGACCGGTCGCCGAAAGGCTCGCCAGGGGAGTCACCGATGCCGGCGGGATCGTTCCCGCCCCACCGCGCGACCAGACGGACCGCGAGGGTGTAGAGCGCGGCGAGGACGCCGATGGTCAGAAGCAGCGACACGGTGTTGACGGACGACCGCGGCCACGGCGCCATCCCGTTGATCATGTCGGAGTACCAGGCGCTGCGTGAGATGCCGTCGAAGGTGGTGCCACCCAGCACCGTGATCACGACGGCGGAGATGCCGCGACGCCGCTCGATCGAGGCCAGCCCGATGAACGGCCGTCGCAGCCGCAGCTCGCCGTCCGGATCGCGGCCGATGGGTGCGATGCCCGCGATCAGACGGCACAGCACGGTGATGGCCTCCCCGGTCTGGATCCAGACCCGTCCGTACCGTGCCGCCCCGACGAGGATGACGACCGTGTAGACGCCGACCGCGATGGCGACGTTCCGGGGCTTTCCGGGCTCAGGGTGCGCGAGCTCGAACCACTGGAACAGCAGCAGTCCCACAGCTGCGGGCCAGTAGGACCGCACCAGCGACCGATCGCCGGGATCCGGTTCGGGCGCACCCCCCACCCGGCCGCTTCCCAGCATGGCCAGCGTGTCCCAGGGGTTGAACATCCGCCAGATGTCGCCGAGAAGCGCGGAGGACCACACCACACCGATCCAGAGGACGATGAACAGGAGCGACGGCGCGATGTTCAGCTCGGCGTTCTGCTCTCCCCAGAACCCGGCGACGACCGTCAGGACCAGGGCGAGAAGACCGATCGACCGCAGGAACGGGGAGATCAGCGTCCGAACGGGGACGGTCCAGTGCCCCAGTCGCCGTCCCGGCGCAGGACCGTCGACAGGAGTGGCCTCACGCTTCATCGCCGCGATGAGGAACGACAGGACCACGGCGAGGGCCGCAGCCCAGATGAAGAACCCCTTGGGAAGCGGGAGGTCACCCCGCTCTCCGATTCCGTGCGCCGAGGCGGTGCCCGCATCCGCGAGGAGTACGGCGAACCCGGCCGCCGCGATCCCGAGTCGCCGGGTCACTTGACGGTGAGCGTCAGCAGGCGCACGTTGTGGTGATGGAACTCGAGCCCGTACTTGCCGGGAAGGTCGGCCGTGAACGCGAAGGTCACGGTCCCTCCGGCCGCGATCTCCTTCTCGATGTCGTAGCCGTGCAGGTGGGCCTCGTCGTCGACGTCCGAGCTCACCCGGATCTCCACCGGGGTCCCGCGGGCGACGGACGGCTCGGTGTCGCCGACGATCTTCCCGTCGCGATACGCGATGGTGAACGTCGTGGCCTGTGACGAGGTCGATGTCGTGGCGACCGGAGCGGACGTGGTGGGCGCCGCCGTCGTTCCCGTCCCGGCCGGTGACTGGGTGGACGTCGATCCGTCCGATCCGCCGCAACCGGCGATGGCCACCGCCGCGGCCAGTGGGCAGGCCCAGATCAGAATCCGAGAGCGCTTCATGGCGCCATGCTAGTCCGCACCGGATCGAAACCAGTGGGCCATCTGTCAGGGAAGAAACGGGGTCGAATGACGCCGCGAGGCACGACCGAACCCCGGACGGAGCGGATCGACGCGCTCGCCCTGCTTTTCGGCGCCGGCCTGTAACGGCCGGAGCCGCGGCACGATGCCCGTTCGGACGTCTGGCGCGGCTGCTCCATTGACCCTCGTCATTCTGCACCTAACTAGACGCGGGGAGACAAGGGACCGTGCCATCGAACATGACGACGCTCGCGCGACGCGAAGACCGGGGCTTTTCCGAGCCAAGCGGGGCGATAGGCCCGGCGACGCCGCGCGCGGGCGCCACCCGGTGCCCGCATGCAACGAGTCGCCACCATGCTCGATGAGCTCGTCGCGCTGGTTGATTGGCCGGTGCTGCTGCAGCCGAGTGTGCGGCTGATGTTGCAGCAGATCGAGGTCGTGGCGCCCCAATGTCTGCTGTTCTGGTTGGAGGAAGCGTGCGAGATCGATCACGCTCTCAAGCTTATTGCCCGGCTGCGGGATCGCGGCTCGCGGCCGCTTCCCGGCGCGATCGCCCATCAAATGGCGCCCGATGTCGGGCCGACGATTTGCGCGGGCGGCGTCCATTCGCTTTTGAATACGAACGGAAGCATGGCCGCGCTCGTGCAAGACGCACTGCTGCCGCTGCTCACGCAGCCGCAACCGGCACGCGCCGCGGGTGGTGTGCTGCAATCGGCGGACGCGCTCGTTCGAGGGCCGACCAATTCGCGGGCA
>CALMEC010000344.1 GCA_937862675.1 uncultured Actinomycetes bacterium | reverse complement strand
GGGTGCCCACGTCCGTCCTCCTGCGCCAGCTGGTGCCGATCGTCGTCATGGTCGCGATCATCGCCGTGGCACAGATCCTCCTGGGCGATCCGGCCGCCGCCGTCCGGGTGCCGATGCGGATCCTCGCGGTCGCGTGCGCGGCGATCGCCGTCACACTGACGACGAGCGCCGCCGAGACGGCCGACGGCGTGGAACGCGCGCTCACGCGGCTGCGTCTGTCGCCGGGACGTGTCCGCCGCGCCGGCATGCTGGTGGGGCTCGCCATGCGGAGCATCGAGCAGCTGACGCAGGTCGTCGGGGACGTCTCGGAGGCCCGTCGTGCCCGCGGGCTCCAGCGGAGTCTCCGCGCCTTCGCGGTCCCGACCGTGATCGCGGCAGCCCGGTACGCTCACGACATGGGTGAGGCGCTTGAGGCGCGAGGCCTCGCGTCAGGCGACGACGAGCCGTGAGCGGTGCATACCGCATGGTCCCGTCCGTCCATCTCACGGGTGACGGCGCGGGTGTCGCACGGTGGACGCCGGCGGGTGACGAGATGGGGGAGCGGGGCTGGCGCGCGCCCGATGTCGCCGGCTTCCTCGTCATGGAGGCGATGGCGCAGTGCGCCGGTCTTCTCCTCAACGCGTCGTCGGGCGGGCGTTGGCTGCTGGTCGCCGTCGGACACGCCGACATCCCCCGGTTTTCATGGGACGTCTCGGTGACCCTGACCGCCACGGTCGGCGTCCGGCGCGGACGGTTCGCCGACGTCTCCGTGGCCGCGGCTGCCGACGGCGGCGGCCCCGTCGCGCACCTGGGCCTGCGCATGGCCTCCCTGGACGAGCCCTCGTGAGCGACCTCGTGCCCGGGGTGCTGCGGATCCCGCGGTTCCGGCGCTTCTGGCTGGGGAGCCTGGCGTCGAACGCCGGATCCTGGCTCCAGGTGGTGGCGGCCGGATGGCTGGTGTTCGAGATCACCGGAAGCCCGGCGGCCGTCGGGGCCCTGGCGCTCGTCGCCCGTGCGCCCGCCTTCGTCCTGTCGGGCTGGGCCGGGAACCTGGCGGACCGGTTCGACCGGCGCATGATCGGCATCGTGACCTTCTCCCTGCAGGGGCTCGGCTCCGGGTTCCTCGCACTGGCAACTGCGCTCGACGTCCGCTCCGTCGCGCTCATCTACGCGACCACCTTCATGGTGGGCATCGGGTTCGCACTCGGGCTGCCGGCGATGCTCGCCATGGTCGGGGTGCTCGCCGGGCGCGAGCGGATGGCGGAGGCCATCGCGCTGAACGCGGCGGGCATCAACGTCGCGCGGCTCGGCGGTCCGGCGCTCGGGGGCGTCGTACTGGCGATCGCCGGGCCGGCATGGTGCTTCGCGCTCAACACCGCGTCGTTCCTCGTCCTGGTCGTCGTCCTGATGGCGTTCCCGCCGTACCCGCCGGCCCACACGGACGGCCGTCCCCGTCTTCGCTCCGCACTCGGATACGCATGGCGCAATCCGGCGCCCCGCCGCCTGCTCGTCGGGATGGCGGTCTTCGCGACTCTGGCGGCGCCGATGCAGGAGCTCGCGCCCGTCGTCGCCGGCGAACTGGGCGTGGACGCCCTCGGACTGGGCCTTCTCCTGGGTGCGATGGGAGGGGGCGCGCTGGTCGGGGCGTGGGTGCTCGCGCGCCTCGGCCGCCTCGGCTATCCGCGTCACCATGCCCTGCCCACGGCCACGCTGCTCTTCGCCGGGACGTACCTCGTGCTCGCGCTGTCCCCCTGGTTCAGCCTCGGGATGCTCGCCATGACCGCGTGCGGGGTCTTCTGGATCTGGATGTTCATCGCCACCAACGCCGCGATCCAGCTGGAGACGGCCCCCGGCCTCGTGGGCCGCATGCTGGGCCTCTACCAGCTCGCCGTCCTCGGCCCGATCGCCCTGGGATCCCAGCTGGCCGGGATCGTCGCCGAGCTGGTCGGGATCCGGTGGACGCTCGGTGCGTGCGCCGTCCTGCTGGGGGCGTGGGGGGCGTGGAGCGGGACCCATCGCATCCCGCAGATCGACGGCGAGGCGGGACCGCCCGAAAACGGCCTGTTGGAGGGGATCGTGGCCCGTCGCCACCGTCCGTCGGCGGCGCCCGCCGCGGAGCGGTCGTGCGGCCTGCGCCGGGAGGGTCGCTAGAATCTCCCGAATCGTGGACGAGGTGAGACTCACTGAACGTCTGATCGAATTCGACACCTCGGCCTCGCCCGGCCTCGAGAACGCCTTGGACTTCGTCGAGGGGTGTCTCGCCGGGGCGGGGGTCGACGTCGAACGTCGACGGCTGGGCGTGCGCGAGGCCCTGGTGGCGCGGGTGGGGTCCACCGGTCCGCACCTCGTGGTCAACGGCCACATCGACGTCGTCCCCGGGCACCGTGAGCAGTTCATCCCCCGGATCGACGGCGACCGCCTCATCGGACGCGGGGCCTATGACATGAAGGGCGCGCTCGCCGTCATGATCCTCGTCATGGGGGACCTGGCCCGCCTCGATCTGGACACCGTCGTCGAGTTCATGGTCGTACCCGACGAGGAACGCTCGGACGCCGGGCCCAACTGCACCGAGATGCTGGTGGAGGGCGGGCTGCGCGGGGACTTCGTCATCTGCGGTGAGCCCACCGACCTCCACGTCGGAGTCCAGGCGAAGGGCGTCCTGATGCTGCGGGCGACGGTCGACGGCATCGCCGCACACGGCTCCACGCCCTGGCTCGGGCGTTCGGCGGTGCTCGACGGCGTCGCACTGTTCCAGGCCATCGAGACGCTGCCGTTCGCGTCGGAGTCCACCGAGCTCTTTGCGCGTCCGTCCATCAACCTCGGCCGCATCCGGGGAGGGGACGCGGTCAACAAGGTGCCGGACGAGTGCGTGCTCGACATCGACGTCCGCTATCTGCCCGGGCAGGAGCCCGACGAGATCCTGCGCCAGATCCGCGGCCTGGGGGACTGGGACGTCGAGCCCGTCCTGGAGCGCATCCCGGCGATGGTCGACCCCGGCGACGCGTTCGTCACCATGCTGCGCGACGCGGCCTGCGCGTTCGAACCCGGTGCGCTCACGGTGGGACGCGACGGCGCGTCCGACGCCGTCGCATTCCTCTCCGCCGGGGTCCCGGCGGTCGAGTTCGGTCCCCGTGGCGCCGGTCATCATGGACCCGACGAATACGTCGACATCCCGAGTCTGCGCCACTATCGCGGTGCGCTTGTGGAGTTCGCGCGGCGTCTGGGGACCCCCGGAACGTCAATCGACCGTGAGGCGACGACCGTATGACGACATCCCGGGGCACGAACGAGCGGCCGCTCGATCATCGTGACGCGACCTTCTACAAGGTGCCGCGCCGACGCCGTCCGGTCCTCGCCACGTTCGGGTGGGTCGGGTTCGTGCTCCTGGCGCTGGTGGGCGCCACGATCATGTTCGCCGATCGCTATGCGAACTACGCGCTGTCCAACCCCGAGAACGACTCGGCCGACATCCGCAGCGCGTCGCTGCTCCTGTCCAAGGCGCCGGCGGACCTCTCGTCGAAGCCGCTCAACGTCCTGGTCCTCGGCACCGACGAGCGGCCCGGGGAGGGACGCGGGCGAAGCGACACCCTCATCCTCTTCCGTCTGGATTTCAAGCGTCAGTTCATCTCGCAGCTGTCGTTCCCGAGGGATCTCTACGTCAACATCCCCGGCCACGGCTACGACAAGATCAACGCCGCGTATTCCGCAGGTGGCACGCCCATGGTCATCGACACCGTGAAGCAGCTGACGGGCGAGACGGACATCTCCTACGTCTTCAACGTCAACTTCCAGGCCTTCCGCGATCTCGTGAACAACGCCGGCGGCGTCTGGATGGACGTCGACCGTCACTACTTCAACGACAACTCCGGCTCGGACAAGTTCCAGACGATCAACATCCCGCCGGGCTACCAGCGCCTGA